>JAHLFG010000058.1 GCA_018883895.1 Candidatus Anaerobiospirillum merdipullorum | reverse complement strand
AGCAAAGACAGCTAAAAAATTTACAAGTAATTAACTGAAATAAAAGGAAATATTTTGCGAAAACATTATGTTTTGCAAATTTTACCGTTTCTGGAACATAAAATCGGGGGTGACCTTTTTAGTCACCCACTAGTTGACAAAATATTACTTATCTTTAGATTTTACTTTATATTATTTTATAATTTAAAATGAAATAAAATAATCAGTTTAAGATGTTAGTTGTTTAAATAAATCTTTACTTAAAATCTTAAGTGAAGTTTCAGCTATCTCAACCATAATCTTAATCATTTCATTTTGATTTAGGCGCATAAGGGTATGATTATAATGGGATTTGTTATGAATGGCTATATTATTATTTTCTTTAAGATTTAGGAAAAATAATATTTAAAAAAGAGATTGCAGTGTTTATCTAAAAAATAAAATCTGATCTATAGTTATACTAAACCCTATCTTGCGGCAATAGTATAGATCAGATTAAAAATCAATAACTTTGTAGAATATAGCTAAAGCTTTTTTAGGTGCGGGCGGTAGAGCCCGCAACCTAACTTTAGTGCACCTTACTGCCTAAGGGAGCCTTATCGTCCACCGACAGCAGGAAGATGTCGCTGCCACCTTCACCGGCGGCCATGACCATGCCTTGAGACAGGCCAAACTTCATCTGGCGGGGCTTTAAGTTAGCTACCACGATGACCTTACGGCCGACAATGTCCTCAGGCTTATAGGCTGACTTAATGCCAGCAAAGACCTGACGCTTTTCAAAGCCCAAATCAAGCTCTAAACGCAGTAACTTGCGCGCCTCCGGCACCGCTTCGGCCTTGATGATTTGTGCAACACGCAGGTCAAGTTTGACAAAATCATCAATGGTAATTTCCGGGGCAAGCGGAATATAGTCAGTAGGAGCACTGTCCGCGCTCTTAGCGTTTTCCGTGGTAGGTGCGGGGGCGGCGCTCGTGGCGGCCTTTAAGTCCTGCTTGCTATCTTCAATCATCGCCTCCACGTCCTTGGGATCAATGCGCGCAAAGAGCGGCTTGAACTTATTGATCTTATGGTTGGTAAGCGGGGTGGTCGCACTTAAGAAGTCTAGCTTATCGTTTAAAAATTCCTGGCTTGCAGCATACACATTGGGCAATACCGGCGATAAGAAGGTAATTAAGGCCTTAAAGCAATTTAAAGCCTGCGTGCAGACTTGCTGTAATTCCTCATGCTTGCTCTCATCCTTGGCCAGCACCCACGGCGCATGACTGTCGACAAAGCGATTGGCCTCGTCGGCTAGCATCATGATTAAGCGGATGGCTTCGGCATAATTGCGCTCGTCATAGGCCTGAGAAATAAGCGGAGCGGTATCCGTAAATTTCTGCGCTAAGGCCTCATCAACAAGCTTGTCGCCTAACATGCCATCAAAGCGCTTGACGATAAAGCCAGCGCTACGTGAGGCTAAATTGACCACCTTACCGACGATATCCGAGTTGACCTTGGCCACAAAGTCATCTAAGGATAAATCCAAGTCCACGCTTTGGGCATTTAACTTGGAGGCAAAGTAATAGCGCAGGCACTCAGGTTGCAAGTGCTTTAAGTAGGTGGAGGCCTGAATGAAGGTGCCCTTTGACTTGGACATCTTGGCACCATTGACGGTGACATAACCGTGCACAAAGATCTTGCTGGGCTGACGATAACCCGAGCCCTTTAAGGTAGCCGGCCAAAACAGCGAGTGGAAGTAGAGAATATCCTTACCAATGAAGTGATAAAGCTCTTTGTCAGAATCGACCTTCCAGAAAGCATCAAAGTCAATGCCCTGCTTGTCGCAGTAATTCTTAAACGAGGCCATATAGCCAATCGGCGCATCTAGCCACACATAGAAGAACTTGTCCTTGGTATCAGGAATCGGGAAGCCAAAGTAGGGGGCATCACGCGACAGATCCCACGGCTTTAAGCCTTGCGCGAACCACTCCTCAAGCTTATTGGCCATTTCCGGAGGCAGGGCCTGCTTGACATAGTCATGCAAAAACTCAGTGAACTTGGGCAAGTCAAAGAAATAGTGCTCACTTTCCTTTAACACGGGCTTTGCACCGGAGACGGTGGAATAAGCATCCTTTAAGTCGGTGGGATTATAGGTGGCCGAGCACACTTCACAATTATCGCCATACTGATCTTTAGCGCCACAACGCGGGCAAGTGCCCTTGACGAAGCGATCGGGCAGGAACATGTTCTTGACCGGATCGTATAGCTGAGAAATGGTCTTGGTGAAGATATAGCCGCGCTCACGCAGTTTTAAGTAAATGTCCTGCGAGAAGAACTGATTTTCCGGGGAGTGGGTACGATAGTAATTATCGTAGTTAATTAAAAAGCCCTTAATGTCGGCGCGGTGGCTGACGCCCACTTCTTCAATTAATTGCTCCGGGGTCTTGCCCTGTGCCTGGGCCTTAATCATCACCGGGGTCCCATGGCAATCGTCGGCACACACATAGTAGACCTCATTGCCCATGGCTCGCTCAAAGCGCACGAAAATATCAGACTGAATATGCTCTAGCATATGGCCCAAATGAATCGGCCCATTGGCATAGGGCAACGCAGAGGTAACTAACATCGAACGTTTGCTCATGGCTTTTACTATCCTAAATTAGCGCCTTAAGGCGCCTTGATTAACACTAACAATGGGCGGTATTTTAGCAGATTCTATTACCGCCGCGGTTTTAGCTACGCCCGATAAGGCGCAGGATGAGGCGCGGATTTAACTGCGCAATAATCACTGCCGCAAGCATAATGGCGCAACCGACATACTGTCTGCCATTTAAGCTCTCATCTAAAATGAGATAGCCAAAGAATACCGCCATCACGGATTCAAGCGACAAAATAATGGTGGCAATGGTGGGATTGATGCCCCGTTGTCCGACTATCTGCAAGGTATAGGCCACGCCATTTGACATCACGCCACACCACAGCATGGCAGGAGCGGCGGCCATGATATTGTCAAAGGTCAAGTTCTTGTCAAAGAGCAACATGGTGATAAGACCTAAGAAGGAGGCAACAAAGAATTGACCACAGGAGAGCTCTACACCATCGACTTGCTCCACATAGTGGGCAATGGCCAAGATATGTACCGCAAAGACTAGCGCACAAATTAAAATTAAAAGATCGCCTGTTTGCAAATGCAAAGAGCTGGGATCTTCAATACACAATAAGTACAAACCCACGGCCGACAGCAAGGTGGCAATTAAGACTAAAAGATTGGGGCGGCGGCCGAAGATCCAAGATAAGAAGGGCACAAAGATGATATACATCGAGGTGATGAAGCCGGCCTTGGAAGCTTCGGTATAGACCAGGCCAAATTGCTGAAAGCTCTCGGCGCTAATCAGGCAGGTACCGCAGACGAGCGAGCCCATGATTAAGGCTTTGCGATTGGGCGCTTTTTGCACTTGATGGTGGCGCTTGGCGCGCTTTTTGAGCCAAAAGATAACCGGTAGCAGGACCAAGGCTCCAATCAAGGTGCGAAAGAAGGTAAAGGTAAAGGGGGCCACATGATCCATGCCGATGCTCTGGCCAATAAAGCCCGAGCCCCAGATGGTGGCGGTAATAAAAAGGAGAAAGGATTGGCGTAATTCAAACATTACTGTTTATCCTGGCTACATAGGTTAACAGTGGCGCTTAGGGTTTAAAAATGCAAAGGCAGCCCCACAGGGCCGCCTTAAGTTTAAGCTTAGTAGTAAGTAAGTGCTTTACTTACTATTTTTCCGCTTCAGCTGCTCTTAAGTGATCTTCAATGCTCTCACGCTTGGAGTTGTGCAGATGCAGATAGCTCAGGGTACAGACTAAGATCAGTGCAGATCCACCTAAGCTTAACGGCAAGCTGTGGGTGAAGCCGGCAATGATATAACCAATTAAGGCCGAGGAGGCAATTAAGCAGGCATACGGTAATTGCGTGGAGACGTGTTCAATATGCATACAGCCAGAGCCTGCACTCGATAGAATCGTGGTGTCGGAAATGGGCGAGCAGTGATCACCAAAGACTGAGCCTGCTAAGGTTGCCGACAGCGCGATGATGATGAGTTGACCTGTCGGATCAATGGCCTGCGCCACAGTTACCACAATCGGAATCAAAATACCAAAGGTACCCCAGGCGGTGCCAGTGGAGAAGCTTAAGAAGCAGGCGATCATAAAGAGCGCGGCCGGCAACATATTGCCGATAAGCCCACCGTCATCTTGCACTAAGGTAGAAATGAAGAGCGGGGTTTGGAGTAAATCGCGGCAGACGCCGGAAATGGTCCAGGCCAGCACTAAGATCATATTGGCCGGAATCATCGCTTGTACGCCACGCAGCACGCCTTGCATAAAGGACTTAAGGTCTAAAAGACGACGGCTTAAGAACTGCACTAAGGCCACCACCAAGGCACCAAAGGAGCCTAAGACCAAGGCAGGTCCGGCGGAGGTATTACCAAAGGCCGCGGCAATGGAGTGATAAGCCGGATCTTCACCCCAGTAACCACCACAGTAGAGTAGCGAGCAGGTAGAGAAGACAATCAGCGATAAAATCGGGATCACCATGTCCAGCACGCCACCATTGCCACGCACTTCCGGCTGTTCGTTATCGGACAGCGTATTTTCGCTTTGCTCTTCCCCACGCGCGGCGGCAATTTCGGCACGACGCATCGGACCAAAGTCAAAATTGCCGATGGCTATCATCAGTACCATGATTAAGGATAAGAGGGCGTAGAAGTTCCACGGAATGGTAGCAATGAAAGCTTCCATTTCATTTTCCATCACGCCGGTGGCTTTAATGTTGGAGCCCACGGCCGCTGCCCATGAAGAAATCGGGGCAATAATACAAATAGGCGCTGCCGTAGAGTCGATGATGTAGGCAAGCTTGGCGCGGGAAATTTTGTAGGCATCGGTGATAGGACGCATCACGGTACCTACGGTCAGGCAATTGAAGTAGTCATCAATGAAGATGAGGAAGCCTAAACCTGAGGTAGATAACAGGGCGCTTCTTCTGCCTTTAATCTTGGTGGCGGCCCATTGACCATAAGCGCGTGAACCACCTGCCATGGCAATGACATAAACTAAGGAGCCCAAGAGTGAGCAGAAGAGTACGATACTAAAATCGACCTTTTCTACCATCAAGGTAAAGGTGTGTTCGACGGTTTTAATCACCGGCATCGGCTCGCCTAAGCCGAAGGAATAAATACAGGTACCCGTTAAGATACCGATCATTAAGGAAGAAAATACTTCCTTTGTGACTAAAGCTAAAACAACTGCAATAACAGGCGGGAGCACCGAGAGTGCGCCGGCATAGTACGGTTCCATAACCTCATCCTTTTGATGCTGTGCATTAAAATGGTGCATTTTCTGAAAAACGCGGCGCAATTATACCACACACGCATAAATAAGCCATTTACCCATCAGAGGTAATGCACTGTTGCGGGGCGTAAAGGCAAAAAAGGGGCGGGTAACTAACATAAAGAAGGCACGGTAGGATGGTGCTACTGTGCCTTCTTTGGAGTAGAGTTAATTAGTTCAATCCTAGAGAATGGCGCCTAAGGCCTGACGCAAGGTCGCGCCGGCACCACGTAAGCCGGCCTTGGTGTCGGTGATGACATAGGTCGGAATACGCTCCATATAGCCTCTAAAACGACCTTTATCCTCAAAGGCGTCGCGGAATTTTGACTGCTTGAAGAACTCAATAAAGCGCGGGACTACACCACCTGCGATATAGACACCACCAAAGGTTCCCATGGTCAGTGCTAAGTTACCGCCAAAGTGACCCATCATGCGACAGAAGGTCTCTAAAGCCTCAAGGCAGTCCGGATCCGGCGGATTGGATAGGGCCTTGGAGGTAACATCGGCCGGGGACATATCGGTGCGCAGACGCTCATTGCGCATGGCGATGGCTTCATAGAGGTTGACCAGGCCCGGTCCTGAGAGCACACGCTCGGCCGAGACGTGACCAATACGGGCGCGCATGGTGAGCAAAATCAGATCTTCTGCCATATTGGCCGGAGCTAAATCGACGTGACCGCCTTCACCGGGCAGGGAAATCCACTGATTGCCAATATGCACTAAGTGGGCAACTCCCAAGCCGGTACCAGCACCGTAGACGGCAATCGGAGCATGCGGATCGCTCTCACCGCCGCCAATTTTGACAACATGCTTTTTATCCAGGCAGGGCACCGACATCGACATGGCGGTAAAGTCATTGATGACAATGAGATCGTCAAGACCTATCGCATTTTTAAGCTGTTGTTGTGAGAACTCCCAGGGATTATTGGTCATCTTGACGTAATCGCCGGTAATCGGGCAGGCGATGGCAATACAAGCGGACTTAAAGTCGTAATGGGTTTCCTGACGGAACTTGAGAATGCAACTTTCCAGCGAGTCGTTTTCTAGCGCTGAATAGATAATCGGGGTGCTTAAGGTGCCATCCTCTAAATTGCACAGTGCCAAGCGGGCGTTAGTGCCACCAATGTCACCTACGAGGGCCATACCGCTTAATGCCTTCATAATGTGTCTCCTGCAGTAAAAATTTTATTTAACGTTGCCACTATTGTAGCGAACTTACAGGCAGAAAAATGTGGGGGTGGCACTAAAAATTGCCCTTAATGAGCGCTGCTTTACAAAATAGAACTTACAGCCCCGCTGGATCCCTTGTTACAAGGTTAACTAAAATTTGGCAAACAGACGCGCCGGGCTAAATTGGCAGGCTTATAATTGGCGCCGCTTTTAAGCTCCAGCTTAAGTAAATTTTTTCCTCAAAGCGGCAAGCAGGAGAGCGCAGATGCGCACACAAGCCTGGGACGATCTGCATTTAATTTTGCAACGTAATTTCATCTTGGTTACCGGGGTAAATTTCCTCGTCATGCTCGCTGACTATCAGTACTTCGTGACCACCGCTTATTTTGCCATCAAGCTTTTTAATGCCTCAATTAGTAGTGCCGGCGCGGCGGCAGGCATGTTCGTGATAGGTTGCCTGGTGGCACGCTTTTTTATGGGCAATTTTATCGGCATGATTGGTCTTAAGCGCTCGTTGTGCTTAAGTGTGTTGGCCTGTGCGGTTGTGGCCATGCTCGGCTATTTTGCCGATAGTCTGTGGCTGTATATTTTGCAGCGTTTTATTTTTGGTATTTGCATCGGTGCTTTAGGCACCACTACCGCCACCATTGTCGCCTATAGTGTACCGGCGCATTTACAGGGCCTGGGCGTCAGTATTTTCTCGCTCTCAACTGCCCTGGGCCTGGCCTTAGGCCCCTTTATCGGTATTACGGTACAGCAGTGGTGGGGCTATGGGGTACTTAATGCAGAAACCACGGCTTTATGTGGCATCGGTTTTATCGCCGCTTTATTTACTAGTGAGCCGCAGGGTTTTACCCCTAAGCGCCAATCTTTATTGAAGCTTACCAATTATATTGATCCGCCGGCCATTAAGGTGTCCTTGGGGGCCATGTTGGTGCCATTGGGTTATAGCTGCGTCACGGCCTATTTAACGAGTATGTGTCAGGAGCGTGGTATTCCGCAGGCGGCGGCGTGGTTCTTTTTATGCGCCGCGATTATGACTATTCTGACCCGTCCCTTTGCCGGACGCATGTTTGATGTTATTGGCGAGAGTGTGGTGATTTACCCGGCGATTGTGCTGTCGGCCTTGGCTATGTTCATTTTGGCCTATGCCTCCTCCACGCCCATGGTTATTTTGGCAGGCCTAGTGCAGGGTATGGGCTTTGGTAACTATCAATCCTCGGGGCAAGCCTTAATCTTAAAAGTGGCGGTGCGCGAACGCTTTGCACAGGCCACTTCCACCTTCTTTATCTGTTGGGATTTAAGTTTGGGCGTGGCGCCGTATTTGTTTGGCTTTGTGGCCACGCACTATGGCTTTGCCACCATGCTCCTTATTATTAGCATCTTTATCTTGGTTTCGTTACCGCTGTACTACTTTACCTACGGCCGTTACCATCCACTTAAAAGAAGCTTGCGCCGCAAGCGTGCTCCGGGGGCGCCGCGTAATTAAGGTAAGGGCATTAGCGGTGGGGGCAGTTGTCTAAAAGCGCATACTTTTTGCAAATTAGTCTATTCTGCCATCTTTTGCCCGTAGCCATACTGCGCTTTGGGCGCAAGCTTACTATAATAGCGCCGCTTTAAACGTGGTATGAGCTACAGGGAGCACGGTATGCGCACTCAAGCTTGGGATGATGTGCACTTAATCCTGACGCGGGATTTTATTCTTATCACGCTGGTTAATTTTGTCTTGATGGTGGCGGATTATCAGTACTTTGTGACCACCGCTTTCTTTGCCATGGAACTCTTTGATGCCTCGATGAGTACCGCAGGTTTTACCGCCGGCATGTTTGTGTTAGGTTGCCTGCTAGCGCGTTTTTTTATCGGCTTCCTGCTTACTACCTTAGGGCTCAAGCCTTGCTTGTGCTTAAGCTTATTGGGCTGCTCCGTGCTGGCCGCTTTAGGTTTCTTTGCCGATACTCTCCTGCTGTATGTGGCACAGCGTTTTTGCTTTGGCTTTTTCATCGGTGCTTTAGGTACCACCACTGCCACCATTGTCGCCTATAGCGTGCCTGCCCATCTGCAAGGCCTGGGGGTAAGCTTGTTCTCCCTGTCCACCGCTTTGGCCTTGGCATTAGGCCCCTTTATCGGCATTACGGTGCAACAGCAATGGGGTTATACGGCACTTAACAGTGAGATTACCTTTTTGTGCGCTGTAAGCTTTATCCTGTCGCTCTTTACCGCCAAGTTTAAAGGGGCCAAGCGTCAGGTAGGCTCATGGTTTAAGCTTAGCAATTACATCGAGCAGGCAACGTTTAAAATTGGCCTAATAGGTTATATCGTACCGCTTGGCTATAGCTGTGTGACCGCGTACTTGGCAAGTCTGTGCCTCGAGCGCGGAATGGCGCAGGCTGCCGGCCTCTTCTTTTTAGTTGCCGCCACCATGACGGTATTAACCCGTCCTTTTGCCGGGCGCATGTTTGATGTTTTAGGCGAAAATGCGGTAATTTATCCTGCCATTGCTCTGGCGGCGCTGGCCTTAATCATTCTTGCCTGGGCCCCGTCCACCCCGTGGGTTCTGGTGGCAGGTTTCATCCATGGCATCGGCTTTGGTAATTTCCAATCCTCAGGCCAGGCCTTGGCGCTCAAGGTGGCCCCACGCAGTCGCTTTGCTCAGTCGACGTCCACCTTCTTTATGTGCTGGGATTTAAGCTTGGGCACCGCGCCATATATCTTTGGCTTTGTGGCCGCACAATGGGGCTTTACTACTACCTTTGGCTTGCTGTTTGTCATCGTGTTAAGTGCCTTACCGCTGTACTATCTGCTCTATGGTAGGCACCATCCGCTCAAAAAGAGCTGGCGCCGGGCGACAAGACAACATAGTGCCTAGCTAAAATTAAGGGGCTTGCGGCAAACCATGGGCGCGCTTACACATTGTGATGCGCTACACTTAACTTACTTATTGCCTGCTTACAATACTGCTTTTAAGGACGGTCTATGGTTAGCGCAAAGATAGGAATGGGATCTAAGGAAAAGGTAGGGGGAGGGAGAGTTTTAGCTTAAGTGGGGAGAAAGCCGGCGCAGGGGAAGTCCCCGCGCCTTACGAAGACTTACTTAATCGATGGACGAATCTTCGCCACCTGAGCTGTTGCCAAACTCGCCACCACCCATTTCTTCGTCGCCTACCGAGCATAAACGGTGTAAGTGACGTGGTCTAATGACGGTTAAGTACTTCTTGAAGACCTTGGCATACGGATCAGTAATCACGCCATCAGAGTGCAGCTGCTCAAGGAATACCTTCTCTTGCTCATCCTGCGGCTGACGGGTGCCATTGTGTAATTCCATCATTGCCCGACCGCAACGCTCAAGCAGATTGGACTCACGAATGGAAAATTCACCGCTACGGCGAATGCCGCGGGCAAAATGCTGAAAATCGTTGAATTGCTTTTCAGACTCAAAGCTCATGGATAGACCTCAAATATTAGGACCGGGCTACCGGTAAAATTTGCGCATATCTTAAACATTTTAGGGGCATTTTTCCAGTAAAAATTGTGCATCAAGTACCACCGCGGCTCTTAAGTTGAAGTTTAGCGCTAAGCTTTTGGTAAAAAGGCAGTAATTATTTGAGCCTCGCATTGCGCTTTGCTACAATCGCAGGCGGTAAATAAGAGATTTTGGCAGTCTTGAGATATAGCATCTGCCCTAAGCCGGGAGATCCGGCTTTTTTGCATGGAGGAGAGCTCATTTTGGCCGCAGAAGAACAAGAACGCATCCCGCGCAACTTTATTACTGACATTATCGATGCTGATTTAAACAGCGGACGCACTTCGCATGTGGCCACGCGTTTCCCGCCGGAACCCAATGGCTATTTACATATCGGGCATGCCAAATCGATTTGTCTGAACTTTGGTTTGGCTCGCGATTATGGCGGCACCTGCAATCTGCGCTTTGATGATACCAATCCGGTAAAAGAGGACATGGAATATATCAAGTCCATCGAGCGCGATGTGCGCTGGTTGGGCTTTCAATGGCAAGAGCCGATTCGTCATTCCTCTGATTATTTCGATAAGCTCTATGGTTATGCCTTAGAGTTAATTGACCAAGGTTTGGCCTATGTAGATGAGTTATCGCCCGATGAAATTCGGCAGTATCGTGGCACCTTAAAGGAGCCGGGGCGCAATAGCCCGTATCGCGATCGCCCGGTAGAGGAAAATCGCGCCTTATTTGAAAAGATGCGCGCCGGCGGCTTTGCCGAAGGTGCGGCTTGTCTGCGGGCGAAGATCGATATGGCCTCGCCCTTTATCTGCATGCGCGATCCGGTAATTTATCGCGTACGCTTTGCCCATCATGCGATGACCGGCGATAAGTGGTGCATCTATCCGATGTACGACTTTACCCATTGCATTTCCGACGCCATTGAGGGCATTACCCATTCCATTTGCACGCTGGAGTTCCAGGACAATCGCCGTTTATACGATTGGGTCTTAGATCATATTTCCATTAAGTCCCGTCCGCATCAGTATGAAATGAGCCGCTTGAACTTAGAGTACTCTTTAACCTCCAAGCGCAAGCTCAATTTGCTAGTGGAAAAGGGCATTGTCGATGGTTGGGACGATCCGCGTCTGACCACCATTTCAGGTCTGCGCCGGCGTGGTTATACCCCGGCTTCTATCCGTGAGTTCTGCCGCCGTATCGGCGTGACCAAGCAGGAAAATACGGTGGAGATGAGCGCGCTTGAAAGCTGCGTGCGTGAGGATTTAAATGCTCATGCGCCGCGGGCGATGGCGGTATTACATCCTTTAAAGGTGGTCATTGAGAACTTTGGGGTGGAAGGCGTGACTGAGACTGCCTTTGAGGTGCCCAATCTTCCCGATCATCCGGAAATGGGCACTCGCACCATCACCATCTCCAAGGAAATCTATATTGATGAAGCGGATTTCCGTGAAGAGGCCAATAAGCAATACAAGCGCTTAAAGTTAGGCTCCGAGGTGCGTTTACGCCACGGCTATATCATTAAGGCGCTGTCTTGTGACAAGGATGAAAATGGCAAGGTAATCTTGGTGCATGCCGAGGCTGTTCCTCATTCTGCCGGGGCCAATGTCGAAGGCCATAAGCCCAAGGGCGTGATTCACTTTGTCAATGCCGCCGATTGCGTGAGTGTGCCGGTAAATATGTTCGCGCCGCTCTTTACCGATCCTAATCCGGGGGCAGCAGAGGACTTTTTATCCGTGGTCAATCAAAACTCCAAGGAAGTTTTAATGGCCAAGGTGGAAA
The DNA here is from genome assembly GCA_018883895.1 of Candidatus Anaerobiospirillum merdipullorum. Taxonomy (GTDB): domain Bacteria; phylum Pseudomonadota; class Gammaproteobacteria; order Enterobacterales; family Succinivibrionaceae; genus Avisuccinivibrio; species Avisuccinivibrio merdipullorum. Next base: position 17,067 of record JAHLFG010000058.1, on the reverse strand, counting down.
AATCCTTAGCTGATGCTAAGCCCGGACAGGCCTATCAATTTGAGCGTGAAGGTTATTTCTGTGCCGATAGCAAGGCCTTTGAGCAGGGTAAGTTAGAGTTTAACCTTACCGTAGCTTTGCGTGAAAACAAGAAGGCTGGGGCTTAAATTTGGCAGTATAAAGAAGCTAAAACAGGGAGTAGCGCTTGTAATCAATGGTTATTCCCTGTAAATTAGCCGTAAACGCATAGAAATTTTTTAGCTACCTTGAGAGGTAGTTTAAAGAGAACGCTAGAGGAGCAGGAAATGAGTGATTTTGATAATGAGAACGAGAAGGGCGAGGAGACCATGGCGCCGCCGCTTGGCAGTGACTATGAAGTTCCCTTTTCCTATCATTCGCCAAATCAGCTTGAACGTGCTTACGATAAAGCCGAGCATTGGGTCAAGGCCGGAGTAAGACCTAACCGCATCTTCTTGGAAGATCGCTCGATGAGCGTGATTAATTTCCGTAAGGTCATGCGTGATCCGCTGTTAATTCAGGCCGGCGTGACGCGCTTTATTGATTTTCGTTGCTCGCTGACGCTGTCTGATACCGGCGTGGACGCCGTCTTCTCTTCGGTGTGCTACTACGATAACGAAGATCAAGAGCCTACCTATATTAACGCTTACGATCCGGAGCTCAATTCCATTAAGGAAGTGCTCGGTAAGGTCAGCCAAAACTTATTTGACTACCTGCAAAAGCCACTGCTACAGCCGAAGTAATTTTATGCCGCATCTCCTTGTGACCGGAGGTGCCGGCTTTATCGGCACTAATTACGTCTATGCTGAGGCGGCGCGGGCGCAACTGCCACCTATCGTGGTGGTCGATGCACTGCATTATGCTGCCGGAGAGCATAATTTAGATCCCCTCATCGCCAGCGGGCGCGTCAAATTCATCAAGGCCGACATCTGCGATCGGGATGTGATGCAAACCATCATTACGCGCGAGCACATTGACACCATTGTCAATTTTGCCGCGCATACCCATGTCGATCGCTCAATTGCCGATCCCACGCCCTTTGTGCGCAATAATGTCGCCGGCACCTGTGCACTGTTGCAGGCGGCCACCGCGGTCTTTGTCGATGGCAAGCGCGGCGGACGTTTTCATCAAATCTCCACCGATGAAGTTTATGGCTCCTTAGATGCAGATGCCTTGCCCTGGGATGAAAAGGAAATTTTGGCGCCCAGCTCCCCGTATGCAGCCTCCAAGGCCTCTGCCGAGCATTTTGTACATGCCTTTGCCCGCACCTATGGCCTTGAAGTCACCATCTCACGCTGCAGCAATAATTACGGCCCGTTTCAGCACCCCGAAAAGCTCTTGCCCAAAGCTTTAGCTTGTTTATTGCAGGGTAAACGCATTCCGCTGTATGGCGATGGCTTGCAAAAGCGCGATTGGATGTATGTGGACGATCATGTCCGCGCCATCGACCTTATCTTGGAGCACGGCACCGTGGGGGAGACTTACAATTTAGGCGGCAATTGTGAGTGTACCAATCGCGAGATTTTGCACGCACTCTATGAGGCCGTGGCCGCGCTTTTTGCTACGCGTCCGGAACTTGCTACGCGTTACCCGCATTCGTTTATTACGCGCCACCTTCCATTTGCGCAAGTTTTGCAGGAAGTGTGCGATCGTAAAGGTCATGACCGACGCTATAGTTTAAATTGCACTAAAGCACAACAAGAGCTCAATTTTAGGCCGCAGGTGGGCCTGCAGCAGGGGCTTGCCCAGGTGGTTTTGTGGTATATTGAGCACGAAAATTGGCGTCAGAACTTAACTTAAACCGCTTAGATGGTTTTTTTACACAGGAGAGTTTACGTTGTCAGCTCTTAAGCATACGGCCTTAGCTGCGGCCCTTACCTTATCCTTAGTCCAGCTGTCCGGATGCAGCACGATTCGCAATTGGTGGCAGATGTACGATGGCGATGTCGATACCTCACTGCGCGAGCCTACCGGCTATTATGATCATGCCACCGCTACCGAAAATGGCGATCAATTGGTGGTGCCGGCAGGATTGGATGTCCCGGCTAAGGATCGCAATATGGAGTTGCCGATGCTCGCTACCGCCGTATCTGGCCCGGTAGGCGAGGAAATGGACGTGCGTGCTCCGGTAGTGCAATTGCGCTCGACCGAGGGCGTGCGCTCGGTATGGGCGGATGGGGAGAGCATTGTGTGGCTTAACTCCAATGGCCATATCAATGTTGCCAATGAAGCTGAAGCGTGGGCTTTGTTGCTAAACGTCCTGCAGAATATGGGCGTACAGCCAGGCGAGATTACTCCGGGTGCCTATGAAATGACCACCATGGCCACGGACTACAATGAATTTGGCACCCCGATATCCCTGACTACTTCCGCCACCGATGCCTTACGTTATCGCCAGGTCTATCGTATTCGTGTCGGCCGTAATGCCGCGGGTAATATCGGTATTGCCACCTCCTTAATTGGCTCAATGACCATTGCCACCACCGGCATCTTCTCCTTTAGAGCCTCGCGTACGCTGTCTGATATCTTGACCCCAGCCGAGCAACAGCGCTTTGCCACCGGCTTTTCCAATCAGATTATCAAGGCCATGGGTCGCGTAACGGCAGTGCCGGATTCCATCCCGTCAGCGGTGGCGGTGACCATGGATAGAGATAACAATAATCAAGATTGCTTCGTGGTCGCGGCGCCGTATCAAGCTACCTGGGATGTGCTGCGCAATATGTTGCCCGATTATGGCTTTGAGATTACGGAATACTCGATTTCTCACAGCTCGATTAATGCCGATTATGAAGAGCCCGATCCGGAGTTCTTCCGCGATCAGGGCATCGATGACTTTGGCCTCGAGGAAGGCTCCTATATTATTCGCGTCTCCATTGATGGGGACAGAACCTTAGTGACCTTCTATGATGAAGATGACAAGCCTTTACGCTCGCGCACTGTCGCGCGCCTGTATCCGGGCTTCTCGGCGGCTTTAAGTCGTGCCTTTGCCGCGTATGCGCATTAAGCTTTTTCTTTAAAAAAGTCTTAATAACGGACTTTTTTGAGAGTACAATATGCCGGTGCAATCAATCCCCCAGATGAGGGTTGATTGCACTTTGACTTTTCACTCCAATCTGGGATTTTTAAAATGGAAAAATTAAAAGAACTGTATCGTGGTAAGGCCAAGTCGGTGTATGAGACTGATGATCCGGATCGTTACATCATGCTGTTTCGCGACGATACTTCCGCTTTTGACGGTAAGAAGATTGAGCAGTTAGAGCGCAAGGGTCGTACCAATTGCCATTTTAACTATTTCATCATGAAGAAGCTCGAAGAGGCCGGTATTCCGGTTCACGTTGAGAGTCTCCTTAGTGATACCGAGTGCGTGGTCAAGAAGCTGGAGATGGTTCCGGTGGAGTGCGTGGTGCGTAATGTTAGCGCCGGCTCCATTTGCCGTCGTTTAGGCGTGCAGGAAGGCCTGGATTTAAATCCGCCGACCTTTGAGTTCTTCTTAAAGAACGATGAACTGCATGATCCGATGGTCAATGATTCCCACATCATTTCCTTTAAGTGGGGCACGCAGGAGCAGATCGACGAGATGCGTCGTCTGTCCTATCAGATTAACGATATCTTAAAGGCCCTCTTTGATAAGGCCGGTCTTATCTTAGTGGACTACAAGTTAGAGTTCGGTCTCTATCATGGCAAGCTGATTTTAGGCGATGAGTTCTCGCCGGACGGCTGCAGACTGTGGGATAAGGAAACCCGCAAGAAGCTGGATAAGGATAGATTCCGTCAGGGCTTAGGCGGTGTGATTGAGGCTTATGAAGAAGTGGCCCGTCGCATTGGTTGCCCGCTGTAAAATTAGGGTAAGCTAAAGTTAAAAAGCGTAAAAGCCGTACCGTGTGGTGCGGCTTTTCGCGCTTATAAGTCACAGTTTTTAGCGTAAAAGCCCAACAAAAGGCCGTGTCTGCGGTAAACTTAATACATAAATAATCACGTTTAACGTATCAATTAATCAAATATAGGAAGATGTCATGCCCAAAAAGCGCAGAACGAAGATTGTCACTACCTTAGGTCCCGCCACTGATCGCCCGGGTATTTTAGAGGGCATTATTAAAGCCGGCGCTAATGTAGTGCGCCTGAACTTCTCTCACGGTACCCCCGAAGATCATGCCAAGCGCGTGGAAGCAGTACGCCGCATCTCCAAAGAGTTGGAGCGTCCGGTGGCCATTATGGGTGATCTGCAAGGACCGAAGATTAGAATTGGCTGCTTTAAAGAAAATCGTATTCTGTTAAATGTCGGTGATCAGTTTATCTTAGATGCCGAGTTGGATTTACATGCCGGTACGCAAGAGCGCGTCGGTCTTACCTATAAAGAGTTGCCGCATGACTTAAAGCCCGGCGACATTCTGCTTTTAGACGATGGCCGTATTCAATTGGCCGTGACCAAGGTGGAAGGGCATGAGATCTATACCACGGTAATTGTGGCCGGACCTTTATCTAATTCCAAGGGCATCAATAAGCAAGGCGGTGGCCTTTCTGCGCCGGCGCTCACGGAAAAAGATAAGCGCGATATTATTACCGCCGCTAAATTAGGCGTGGACTATATTGCCGTCTCTTTCCCGCGCTGTGGTGATGATTTGCGTGAAGCACGCCGCTTACTTACTGAAGCCGGCTCTTCAGCCCGTATTGTTGCCAAAGTGGAGCGTGCCGAGGCGGTGGAAAGCGAGGATGCGATGCGCGATATCATCATGGCCTCTGATGCCGTCATGGTAGCCCGTGGCGATCTGGGCGTTGAGATTGGCGATGCGCGCTTGATGAGTGTGCAAAAGAAGCTCATCAACTTCGCCCGTGGCCTAGATCGCGTAGTGATTACCGCCACACAGATGATGGAGTCCATGATTAAGGCCCCGATGCCGACTCGTGCTGAGGTGATGGACGTGTCCAATGCCGTGCTCGACGGTACCGATGCGGTAATGCTGTCGGCCGAAACGGCGGCCGGTGATTTCCCGGTGGAAACCGTGCGGGCGATGTCCAATGTTTGCCATGGCGCCGAAGGCTCCATTCAGCGCTCGGGCTATCGTGCCGAGCGTATCTTTGAGACTGCCGAAGAAACGGTGGCCATTACTTCGATGTTTGCCGCCAATCACTTACGTGGCATTCACGGTCTGGTGGCCTTTACCGATTCCGGCCGTTTACCGCTGTTAATGTCCCGTATTCGCTCGGGTCTGCCGATTTATGCCTTCTCGCGCTCAGAGCAGGCGGTACGCTGGATGAATATGTATCGTGGGGTCTTCCCGTTCTACTTTGATACCGCCGCCTACGCCACGCATGATGAAGTCCTGGCCGCGGCAGTGCGCTTCTTAGTGCAAAAGGGCTTGGTGCAAAGCGGCGATAAGGTGGTGATTGCCTTTGGTGTAACCATGGGCCGCTCCGGCTATACCGATAGTATGCGTGTAGTTACGGTTTAGTCCACGATTAGTTACTTACCACATCAATAAAGGGGCATCGCAAGATGCCCTTTATTTTTCCATAGCACTAAACGTAAGCTTTTAAACTAGCAGACACGTAAAAGGGCAGGGGGAGATTTATGGGCATAAAAAACCGGGCATAAGCCCGGCTTTATAACTGCAGGCATCAGCCTGCAGGAGCTAAGGTAAAAATTACTTATTGCGTGCGGCAAAACGGGCAGCAGCCTCTTCAATGGAGATGTTGGCCGCTACCTTCTTGAGATCTTCAAGCGACAGCTTGGACATCTCAACTAACTCCTCAGAGGTATACGGTAAGGTATCCACGAAGTACTTCTCGTAGTTCTTGTAGTCTTCAGGAGAAGACACATAGAGGTACGGGAAGGTGACGTCTTCAAACTTGCCCTCAAAGTCAGTGTAATTGCCCTTAATGGCGTTGTAGACCATCATGAAAGCAATTAACGGATCGCAGTAGTGACCACCGGACTGACCGGCCATCGAGCCATTGGTTAAACGCTCACCTAAATCCGGCAGGAAGTCGGTGGAGACGATGTCAATGCTCTGGGTCTTGCCCGCTCTTTCCACCGCAGCAATGGCGCCTAATAACGGATCACCACCACCACCGGCCGGGATTAAAGCGTCTAAGTTCGGGTTGGCAGCCATTAAGGCTTCAGCAGCCTTAGAACCACCTTCAGAAGAAGTACCGGCATACTGCGGCTCAGTTAAAGTAGCCTTGTCATCCGGATGCTCGGCATTCCACTTTTCAAGACCTGCCTGATAACCAGCCCAACGGCCTAACCAAGTGGCATCACCCTGCTCCCAACCAATCAGACCGATGTTGCGATCGCCCTTGTTGAGCAGAATGTTGATTAAGTTTTCACCATTGGCCGGCTCATCTTCGTGCACGGCACCAATGTAGTAAGGAGAATCCACGCCAATCTGATAGATGGCCGGGTTGGTGTCCTTATTGATGATACGGAAGAACTGGGCTAAGTAGACTTCATTGTCATTGGCAGTCTTAATGGCAGAAATCATTTCGGTGTCGGAGGCATTGCACAAAATAATGCCTTGGCAGCCGGCGGCCACTAATTGCTCGACGGAAGCAGTCACTCTTTCAGAGACGTGGGCCTGGTCCACATATTGAATCTGCACACCTAAAGCTTCAGCGGCGGCATCAAGAATGCGCTTGCACTGTGAGCCTAAAACGTCGGTGGACGACCAAATGGAAACGCCAATCTTAATATCCGAATTTTCAATGGCCATGGCGCTAGTGCTGAAGCTGGCAACGGTGGCGGCTAAAGCGGTACCGGCAATTGAAAGGGCTAATTTCTTGAATTTCATAAGAGCTACATCCTTCCCTATTTGATGGTAAAAGTGTGTTGTGCGTTGAGGCTAAAGCCCACGTGCGCTACAAGACATGCAGGCATCTTACTTAAATTTTTTCCCTTAAACGTTTGCGCAGATCACAAAATTGTAATTTACCTACAAAAGGGGGAATAACACTTTAAGAAATAAATATTTAAAAACAAATATTTAAATTTAATTATATGATAAATAAAGTAATTTAAAATAATTTAAAAATCAAAGATCTTTTGGCAATAGCGGTTTGGAGGTGAGGTTACTTTTAGCCCGCGCCAGCCGGGCCATTCGCAAAATATTTGCGTTTACCTTACCGTTGCCCAATACGGGGTCAAGACCACGGTTATATCCAGGGCAGGCCCAAAAATTTCGCTTATAAATGCATTAATTCGCTAAATTATAGTTTTGTGAGCTGGTTCATATTTTTGCATATTAGTGGGCCAAAAACGTGCGCTAGATTAAATAATCGTAAACGGTTGCGTGACAGTTAAACGCCTTTGCGTGAAGATTAGAGCACTTAAAGCACTAGTAGTGCGCAAGAAGGGAAGGTAACAATATGACTGCTTTTAAGAATCTGTCAGGAGCCACCAAGGGGTATATCGTCTTGATATCCTTAGTGGTGCTCTCTTGGCTAATTTTCAAAATCCTCACGCCGCATAATTTCGGCGCTCCCGATCAGATGCTCAGCTATTTCCAAGCAAGTCTTATCGCTACGGTAGGTGCCATTGGCTTCTACTTCGTGATGGACATGGGCCTGTTCGACTTCTCCATTGGTGCCAACATTATTCTCTCGTCCATTGTTGGTTGTCAATTAGCCAACACCTTTAACTTAGGCTATACCGGCTTAGTTTTAGGTGCCCTGGCCACCGGCGCTTTGGTTGGTTTGTGCAACGGCTTTTTCTATGTCAGATTGCGCATTCCGTCCATGATTGTCACCGCAGGCTTGGCTTTAATCTATGAGTCTTTGGCCAACTATATCGCAGGCGGCGTCGAGCAGACCTTACCGTCGGACTTACGTGGCTTAGGCCAGATGCCAGGCAACCTCATCTTAGCCTTGGTGACCTTTATAATTGCTTGGCTGGTGTTAAATTACACTAAGTTTGGTACCTATACCTACGCCATTGGCTCAGATGAATTTGTCGCCAAGAACATGGGTATTAATGTCGATAAGTTCAAAGTTTTAGCCTTTATCTTAAGTGGTGCCTTCTTTGGTGCGATGGCGGTGTTGACCATCAGCTATGGTTCGTCCATGGTGGCCGTGACTGGTATGTCGTCGATGAGCCGTAACTTCATTCCGACCATGGGCTGCTTCTTTGGTCTGGCCTTTATGAAGTATGGTATTCCGCTGCAGGCCATTATCTTAGGCGAGTTCATCGTCAACATTATTTTCTTCGGCTTTATTTCCTTAGGCGCACCGACGGCCATTCAGGACGTAATTACCGGTCTGGCGCTGCTCTTCATCATTACCTTCACCACCAAGGTGAACAAGGGTGAAATTGTTAAGTAAGGTGGCAGCTATGGCAGAAGTAAGATTACAAGTTCAGGATATTAGCAAGACCTTCGGTATTACTAAGGCTTTGCAACATGTGTCCTTTAATGTTAACAAGGGTGAAGTGCACGCGCTGATTGGTGAAAATGGCTCGGGCAAGTCCACCTTAACTAATATGCTCACCGGCATTTATCCGATGGAAACGGGCAAGTTCATCCTCGATGGGCAGGAAGTGCATCCGAAAAATCAGGTAGATGCCAACAATATGGGAATTTCCATCATTGTGCAGGAATTAGGTACCCTGTCAGGTTTAACCGTGGCAGAGAATATTTTCCTTGGCCACGAGGAGCGCTTTATTAAGTGCGGTTTCCGTAATACCAATCAGATGAATGCCGAGGCCAATCGTCTGCTGGAAAAATACGGCTTTACCCACATCAAGGCGCAGAAGATGGTCGATGAGTACAATTTCGAGGATCGTAAGTTAATCGAAATTGTCAAAGCCACCTATTTCCATCCTAAGATTGTGGTAATTGACGAAACCACCACCGCACTGTCTCAAGAGGGCCGTGAAGAGCTGTATAAGCATATGAATCGCATCCGCGATGAAGGCAATACCGTGATCTTCATTTCCCATGACTTGCCGGAAATCTTAGATAAGTCCGATACCATTACCGTATTGCGCGATGGCGTTTATATTGACACCATCAAGAGTAAGGATGTGACCGAAGAGGACTTAAAGCGTTTGATGGTCGGCCGTGAGATCACCGGTGATTACTATCGTGCCGATTATGGCGAAAAGATCTCCGATGAAGTGGTCCTGTCCGTCAAGAACGTTACCGTGCCGGGCCTTATCCACAATGTCTCCTTTGATTTACACAAAGGCGAGATCTTAGGCTTTGGTGGTCTGTCTGAGTCCGGTATGCATGAAGTGGGCAAAGCAATTTTTGGCGCAAGCTTTGACCGTGAGGGTGAAGTGGTGCTAGCCGATGGCACGCACATTAACTCCATTCCGCAGGCCATTGCACATTCCATTGCCTATACTTCCAAGGATCGCGATAACGAAAGTATCGTGATTAACCAAAGTATTCGCGACAATATTGCTCTGCCGTCACTGGACAAATTAGTGCGTATTCCTAAATTCCCGATTTTAAATTGGGCATCCATTAAGGCCTTTGCGCTCAAATATGCCCGTGAAATGTCGGTGAAGATGCAAGGTACCGGTCAATTTGTCTCTGAGCTGTCAGGTGGCAATAAGCAAAAGGTCGTGCTTGCGCGCTGGATCGGCAAGGATTCGGACATCGTGGTGCTCGACAGCCCGACGCGTGGTATTGACATTAAGGTCAAGCAAGATATCTATCAGCTGATGGATAAGATGCGTAAGGAAGGTAAGTCCATCATTATGATCTCCGAGGAGTTGATGGAACTTATTGGTATGTGCGATCGCATCATCATCATGAAAGAGGGTACGGTCAGCGGTGAAATCATGCGCAGCCGTGACTTAAATGAGCATAGCTTAATTGAGATGATGGTGTAAGGAGCGTGAAAAATGACTGATAAAATTCTGACTAAAGAAGAGCAAGCCGTCAAAGCGGCCAAGATGAAGCTCATCCGTGCGCTCTTGCCGATTGCTGGTTTAATCGTGGTCTTCATCTTATTTAACGTGCTCACCGGCGGACGCATGATTTCGCACATGCATCTGGCGCTGTCGCAGGTCTATGTCACTATGATTGCGGCCATGGGTGTGTTCTTTATCATGACCATGGGCGGCCTGGATTTCTCCCAAGGCTCTATCTTGGGTATCTCGGCTATCGTGGTGTGCTATGTGTCCAATTACAGCATTCCGCTGGCCATCGTGGCCGGTATCGTGGCCGGTGCGGCAATTGGTGCGGTCAACGGTTACTTCTATGTGCGTCGTAAGATTAAGTCCTTCATTGTGACCATTTGTACGATGTTCCTCTTCCGTGGCCTCATTAAGTATTTGACCACCGAATCTCCGGTAGCCGGCTCGCCGTACTTAGTGATGATGGATAGCACCGAGTTTAAGGTGATGTGCACTGCCATTGTCATCATCATCGGTTATATCTGCTTCGTGCACACCAAGTTTGGTACTTACTTAAAGGCCATTGGTGCCGGTGAAAAAGCCGCTAAGTTCTCCGGTATTCGTACCGATATGGTCAAGTTCTGGGTCTATGTGCTCTCGGGCGCCATTACCGGTTTTGCCGCTTTCATTAGCGCCATTAAGGTAGGCTCGGTGACCTCCTCGGGTGGTAATCAATTAGAGACGCAGATCTTAATTGCCCTGGTCTTAGGTGGTATGCCAATTTCCGGTGGTGCAATGGCTCGCTTTGGTAATTGCGTGGTCGGCTCATTACTCTACGTCATCTTAAGCAGTGGCCTTACCATGATGGGCTTTTCCACGCAGTTGATGCAGCTCATTCAAGGTGTGATCTTCTTGCTCTTCGTGTATATCTTCGCCGATCGCAAGTCGATACAAGTTATTAAGTAAGAAATTAACGCATAAGCGCGGTTTCAATTCAAACCGCGCTTTAGTTAAGCTACGGGCAACCGTAAGGATTTTTTTAACCTCTAGGGGAGTATAGAAAGGAAAATGGATAAGCTTTATTTCGTTGTTGGCTCACAGGATCTGTATGGTGATGAGTGCCTGCGTCAGGTAGCTGCTGATGCCGCTGACATGACCGCTTTCTTTAATGAAAAGTTAGGGGCCAAGGTTAAGGTCGAGTTATTACCGACTGTCGTCAATTCTGAGACCTGCATTGAAGATTTACGCAAGGTTTCATGCGATGACGAGTGCATCGGTGTGATGACCTGGATGCATACCTTCTCACCGGCCAAGATGTGGATCAAGGGCCTGCAGGAGCTGCGCAAGCCTTTATTACATCTGCACACTCAGGCCAATGAGAAGCTGCCCTATGACAGCATCGACATGGACTTCATGAACTTAAACCAAGCTGCCCACGGCGATCGTGAGTATGGCTTCATCTTAGCCCGTATGCGTATTCCGCATCAGGTGGTGGCTGGTTTCTATCAGCACGATGACGTCATCGCCAAGATCTCCGCCTTCGTCGATGTGGCTCGTGCCATCAACTTCTCGCGTCACTTAAAGGTAGCCTCTTTTGGTAACAATATGCGTGAAGTGGCGGTGACCGATGGTGATCGTGTTGAGTCGCAAATTCGCTATGGCTGGGAGTGCAACTATTTTGCCATCGGTGATTTAGTCAAGATCATGCAGGGCGTGACCGAGGCTGAAATCGACGCTAAGATGGACGAGTACACCTCCAAGTACACCATGAAGACCACCAATGTGGCCGCCGTGCGTGAGCAGGCTAAGTATGAAGTGGCTTTAGATAAGTTCTTAGCCCAAAACGGCATTGGTGCTTTTGCCGATACCTTCCAAGATCTGTATGGCTTAAAGCAGCTGCCGGGTATTGCCTGCCAAAACTTAATGGGCAAGGGCATTGGCTTTGGTCCTGAAGGTGACTATAAGATTTCCGCGCTGTCGGCTGTCTTAATGAAGATGGCAGAGGGCCGTGAGGGTGCTACCGGCTTTATTGAGGACTATACCTATGATTTAACCCCGGGTGCGGAGTTAGAGTTAGCCTCCCACATGCTGGAAGTTCCGGTAACCTTTGCTGCTACCAAGCCTGAAATCGATGTCCTGCCTTTGGGCATCGGTGGTAAGGAAGATCCGGCCCGCTTAATTTTCGACGGCGTGCAGGGTGATGGTATTCAGGTCACCATGGTTGACATGGGCGATCACTTCCGCATCATTTGTGCCGACATTGAGCTCGTCAAGCAGCCCAAGCCGATGCCGAAGCTGCCGGTAGCCCGCATTATGTATCGTCATAAGCCCAACTTTGCTATCGGTACTGCCGCTTGGTGCTATGCCGGTGGTGCCCACCACAGCGTGGTCTCGACCGCTTTAACCCGCGCCGACATTGCGCTCTTTGCTAAGTTAACCGGCACTGAGCTCATCGTCATTGGCGATGACACCACTGAAGCTGACTTAGAGAAATTAGCCACCCCGTGCAAGTGCTACTAAGCTTTAAGCTCACGTAAAACTTAATTAAAAGAGACGGCAGAGGATGCAATATTCTCTGCCGTTATCTTTTAAGTAAGAGCGCTATGCTTTTACCCCCTCAAGCTTAAGGCGTGGCGTAAGGTAGCGCTACGTTTTCTATCCTCCCTGATTTGTAGTAAAATTTTTGTTAGCGCACATGCTGAAAAATTGCTTTTATCCATACGTGTAAAGCGCGGCGCCAGCCGCATAAATAAAGATATAGAGGGTAGTTTAAGTTGAGACAGCTGCAAACCATTTTGGCGGTGATTGAACCCCATGAAATGCGCCAGGTAGCACTAGAGCGCGCTTTAGCTATAGCTCAAGCTTCGGGGAGGCATCACGCTAAGATTGTGGCCGTAATGCCTACGGAGCGGGCATTAATTAATAAAGAGCGTTTAGAACAAGATGATGCGGAGGATAAACCTAATCTCACTGCCCCCGCGGAGAGTTTAAAACGCCATTTACGCTGGTTGCAGGCTTATCTCAATATCAATGCCATGGGCTATGACGTAACCGCCCGCGTGATCCCGCCGCAGGAGACCGGTAAGGGCATTACGGCCTTGGCCAAGGAAGTGGGCGCTGACTTTATTATTAAGGCCGCTGACGAGCATAAGTTTTTGGGCTCGGTCTTTAATCCGCCGCTTGATTTGCAATTATTACGTCACTCCCCGGTGCCGGTCTTAATTGCCAAAGGGCATATTTGGCATCCTACCGGCAAGATTGCGGTAGCCTTAGATATGTCGGATCCGGCCGATTTGCAATTGCGCCAACTTAATATGCGCCTGTTGCGTGAGGCACAGGAATTATCGCAGTTAACCCGTTGTCAGATTCATCTGTTAAATTCGATTGCCCCGGTGGTGCCGCCGTCATCGATTGATATGCCGGGATTTACCCCCGATTTAGTGGGGGAAGAGGCCTTAAAGGAAAGTTGTCGCAATGTGCTGTCCTTTGCCTCTCGCCATCGCATTTCCCCGGACAATTGCCATATTCGCGAAGGGCAGGCCGATAGCGTGATCCCCAGCATGTGCGCCGAGCTCAATCCCACCTGCCTCTTTATTGGTACTTCGGCGCGCAAAGGCTTGGCCGTGGCTTTAATTGGCAATATTTGTGAGCGCGTGGTGGATGAATTGGCCTGTGATGTGGTGGTGATTACCCCCAAAGCCGTGCGTGAGCGCATTCCTTTTGCGCAAGAAATTAAGGGTTAGACCGTGCGCGCCGATAATTCATTACCGCAAAAGGCCGACGAATACGGCCGTACCGTGAGTCCGTACTTTAATTTGGAAGATAAGCAGGCCAAATATAAAGCCGACAAGCTCTTTAAGCGTTTGCGCCGCAAGGTGGGGCATGCCATTGGCGATTATGGGATGATTGAAGAAAACGATCGCGTGATGGTGTGCATATCTGGCGGCAAGGATAGCTATGCGCTACTAGATTTACTGCTGTCTTTAAAGCGCTCGGCGCCGTTTCATTTTGAGCTCATTCCGGTGCATTTAGATCCCGGTTTTGCCAATTCCCCGGAGCATTTGGTGACGGAGCACTTAGAGCGCGTGGGCTTGCCTTACCATATCATCAAGCGCCCGGTCTTTGATATTTCGCAGCAAAAACTGCAAAATGGCAAGATTATGTGCTCCATTTGCTCGCGCATGCGCCGTGGCTTTCTCTATGCCTTTGCCAGGGAGCAGGGCTTTAATAAGGTCGCCCTCGGGCATCATCGCGATGATATCTTAGCCACCTTTTTCTTAAATCTCTTTTACTCCGGCATCATGAAGACCATGCCGCCTACCTTGCGCACCGATGATGACAGCTTGACGGTGATCCGTCCTTTGGCCTATTGCCGCGAGCGTGACTTAAATACCTTGGCCAAGCTCAAGCAATATCCCATCTTGCCCAAGGGCCTGTGCGGTTATGGCGAAAATGAGCAACGCGCGGCGATGAAGGCCATGCTCCATCGCTGGGAGCAAGAGCAACCTAAGCGCCCGGACATCATCTTTAAGGCCTTAAAGAATGTGGTGCCCTCGCATCTGTTAGATCGCAATCTGTTTGACTTTACCCAAATCTCCAAGGGGCCTAAGGTGAAGTAATGCCGCATAAGTTGCTACAAGATCTTAATGTAGAGCAACAAGCGGCGGTTACCACCACCGAAGGTTATGTGCGCGTCAGTGCCGGGGCTGGTACCGGTAAGACGCGCACCTTAACTTATCGCTATGCCTATTTAATCTCCGGCTTAGGCCTCTCACCGCGTGCGGTGCTGTGCGTGACCTTTACCAATAAGGCGGCGCAGGAGTTAAAGGCTAGGGTAAGTAAGCTGTGTGGTGATATTGCCAATCCTATGGTGGCGACCTTTCATGGCTTTTGCGCCGAGTTCTTACGCCAAGAGATCAAGGCCGTCGGTTTTCCGCAGAATTTTGGCATTCTGGATGTGGCGGATAGCAAGAGCCTAATCAAGCAGGTATTTCGCGCGCTTAAGGTCAATGGGCGGGAATTTTCTTTAAAGAAGGCCTGGGAATATATTGACGGGCGCAAATACGATATCAGCTATGCCCGTGAGCTAATTGCGGTCGATAGTGAGCATATCTTAAAGCTTGCCCATAGCGTGGCAACGGTGCCCGAGCGCGTCTTTTGGCATTATGTCTATTTGCAGCGCCAGCAATATCTGCTTGATTTTGACGATTTAATCGCCCTGACCCTCATTATCTTGCAGGATTTTGCGCAGGTAAGGCAGCAGTGGCAGGAGCGCTTGGAGTATATCCTGGTCGATGAGTTTCAGGATATTGATAAGCTACAGTATCAATTGGTGGAGATTTTAGCAGGCGAGCATCACAATCTCTTTATTGTCGGCGATCCGGATCAAACCATTTACTCCTTTCGCGGGGCCGATGTGCGCTTTTTCAATGCCTTTACGCAGGTCCATCCGCAGGCGACTGCCCTGTATTTGACGCACAATTATCGCTCGCAGGAGCATATTTTAGATTGTGCCTATACCGTCATTGCACATAATACCGAGGTCAAACGCCACAAATTAATTGCCCACTTTAAGTTAAGTCCGCAACAGGCCATCGGTCTTAATCTGCGTGCTTTAAAGGTCGAAGATGATGCGTTAAAGGATTTAAGACAACATCCGCTGTCAGGTAAGTTGCCGCCGCCACCCCCGCAATTTGCACTTTTAAAGCCCATTAAACCCAGCTTAAAGCCGGCCTTAATTCATTTGCCCACTCGCAAGCAAGAGGCGCGTTTTATTTGCGATGAGATAGCCGAGATCCGTAGCCGTGAGCCCACGGCCTCCATTGCCATCTTGTATCGGGCGCACTATATCTCCGCGCCCATCGAGCAGGCATTGGTGCAGGCTAAAATCCCCTATAGCGTACAAGCTGACGTGCCGTTTTTCATGCGCGCAGAGGTTAAAGATGTCATCGCCTATTTACGCCTGGTGCTCAATTTACAAGATGATATGGCGCTGATGCGCGTCATCAATCGGCCGCGCCGCGGCTTTGGCAAAAAGCGCATGGAGCGGCTGCAGTATTTGGCAGCGCAAGATAAATTGCCGCTCTTTGCCACCTTGTGTCGCTATGTGGACGATAGTGAGCTTAATTTAAGCTCGGCGCTGCTTGATTTCATCACCACCTTAAATCATTTGCACAAATCCCCACGGGTAGGACCCTTGGCGGAGTATGAGCGCATCGTCAATGCCTTTCACTATGAAGAGCAATTAAAGCAATTGGGCGACGAGGAGCGCCTTTCTAACTTAAACATGTTGCGCGAGCAATGTGCGGCCTTTGAGCGTGAGGCCGGGGAGCGCACGGTGCTGGCTGACTTTTTAAACCATATAGCGCTCTTTACCGCGGCGGATTTACGGGAAAAGCCCGGGGCGGTCAAACTGATGTCGGTACACAATGCCAAGGGCTTGGAGTTTGATTATGTCTTTATTGCCGCGCTTAATGAAAAGATTTTCCCGTCAGCCAAATCATTAACTGTTCCGGAGCTAGAAGAGGAGCGGCGTTTGCTCTATGTGGCGATGACGCGGGCGCGGCGGCAACTGTTTATGACCGAAAGCGCCGAATTTGCGCCAGCTGACGGCACTAATCTTAAAGCTTCACGCTTTACCTATGAAATGCGGCGCGATGAGATTGTCGAATGTGGCACGCCGCCTGCGGCGCAAAGTTTTGGCGGTGGGGTGGAGCTTGCCACGCAATACTTTGTGCCCGGGCAGGAAGTTTGCAGTGAGATTATTGGGCGGGGTCGCGTGGAAAGTGTGGACGTGACGGCCGGGGAATACAAAATTTTCTTTTATGCCTTAAAGCGCGTGCGCACTTTAAGTTTTAAAGCGCCGCTACAGGCGGTAGCTTCCGATATGGCCACTGAGGATAGTGCAGATAAGACCCCGGATACGCCTTAAGTGCGCGTCAATGGGGCATAAGCTACAGCCTTTTAAAAATTTTTCATGCCTTTTTACCTGGTGACAGGTGGCTTACTCCCAAGCTGTGGGCACTTAATTTAAAAATCGTGCCAAGTCTTAAAATTTAATTTTGCTTAAAATCAAATAGTTATAAAATTTTTATAAAATTTTTATAAAAAGTGCTTGCACTTGCGTAAAACATCCTTATAATTAGCACCCGTCTGATGCGGGAATAGCTCAGTTGGTAGAGCATAACCTTGCCATGGTTAGGGTCGCGAGTTCGAACCTCGTTTCCCGCTCCAGA
>JAHLFG010000010.1 GCA_018883895.1 Candidatus Anaerobiospirillum merdipullorum | reverse complement strand
AAATTATCATGTCAGATAAATATAATGCAGGCTCAGGCCGCCTTCCTCAAGGCCTGCGCAGCAGCGGCAAGCGAGATGATTTTCAGCCGCGCTTTAATACCGATAATGTAAACGCCACGCGTGCTCCGGCGCAGAAAACAGAAAACGTGGCGTCGGCGCAACACAATTTATATGCCACGGCTATGGCCAATGCCCAGAAGGCAGGGGCCCCGGCAGGTAACAGCGCATCTGCCAAAAAAGATAGCGCTCAGGCCAATAATACGCGTTTAAATGCAGCTCAACTGGCAGCACAAAATGCGGGCTTTGAGTTTGAAATCGATTATGCGACTCATACCTTAAGACCACATCCGGTAAAAGCTCCTGTTGCCCGTCCGGCACCAGTACAAGCTTCACCTCAGGCGCCAACGCAAGCTTTTCAAAGTAGCGATTTTAATTTAGCAGAGGGGCGGGCGCGTCTTGGTATTGAAAAAGCCGCCGCCCTTGGAGGGGCTACAGATCCTGCTGGGGCAATAAGCACTCCTACCGGGGCTACCATGGAGCGTAAGCGTGCATCGGCGCAAGCGTCGCTGACCAATTTTTCTCCGCGCGATGATGGCCTTGCGGTAAACGACAAGACTAAGATCCCAGATTTAGGTCCTGCCGATGAAGGCATGCCACAGCACTTAAAGCAAGTTGCGCTAGAGGCTACGCATGCCAATCCGATTATGCAAAATCGCCTGGCCGCCCGAGCTGAAGCACTGGCGCATGTGCATGGGCAACAAGCTACATTAAGTGACATTGCCAAAAAGTCAGCAGGAGGGATCTCTTCTCAAGGCACAACTTCGGCCAACTTAAAGGGTACACAGACGTCTGTGGGCTCTGCCCCAGCCAAAGAAGGCTCTGTTGGTAGTACTGCTTCTACAAATAATATGCAGGGCGTTGACGATCCGGACTTAATCCCGATTAAGACCTCATTAAGTGATGAGGAAGTGCCCAATCAGCCGGGTGCCATTTTGCGCCATGCGCGCGAAATGCTAGGACTGTCGCAACGTGAAATTGCAATGCGCTTAAAGTTGCAGGTCAATTCCATTAGCGATATTGAACATGACCGCTTAAATCAGCCTACTGCCGCGGCCTTTGCCCGCGGGCATATTGCCAATTATGCCCGTTTGGTCAATATTGACCCCAAGGTGGTGGTAGCCTTATATGATGAAAATGTGGCGGCCCTTAAGACCCAAGCGGCTATTAATACCCAGCGTTTGGACAAACGTCAGCCGCGGCGTAATTCCCATGCCAAGCGCTATGTGTATGGGGCCATTTTCCTGGCCATCGTGGCAGGTTTAGGGATCAACTATATATATACCAGCACACCAGATGAAGAGCCGGTCTCGGAGACTTTAGTGTTGTCGTCTCCCGCGAGCGCGGATACGGCAGAAGTTAGTGGTGAGCTTAACACCCAAGCTAGCGGAAGCTTAAATGTCGCTGGCAGTGAGTCCAACCAAACACCTGCCGTAGTGGAAAAGCCGGTAGATTTAAATACCTTACGCGCACAGCAACAGGCTGAGGCCTTAGGTACCAATGAACTTACCGAGGAAGATTTACCTCCGCGTATCACGGTGGATACTACTGCTCCGCTGTTGACGACCGAAGCTCCGACGCGCGAGCCTGTTGCACAGGAGGCAAATCCTCAGCCGAAGGCGGTAACTCACGCGGCAAGTCCCACGACTGCAGCGCCGGCACCGACTAATACCACGGTCAATGAAAGCGTAAGTGAGGTAGCAAACGCGCAGCCAAAGCCTGCACCATCTCCTGCTCCGGTTGAGCAAGCTACGCCGGTTGCCAATAATCGTGCTCCGGCGGCGGTGATTGTGGATAATCAGCAAAATGGAACAGAAGGTAGTTTGACCCTACAAGAGCCGGCTCCGGCTTTGTCGGGCAATTTACAGGATGTGTCCTCACGTGTTAGCGTGCGTAATCGTGATGGCTTGGCCTCACTGAACTCAGCATCAATTGCCATTCGCGGTAAGGTCTTTTTACGCATTACCGACAGTCGTGGCAAGGTTTTAGCCTCTGGCAATTATGATACGGGTGATAATGTGCGGGTTACCGGTATTCCGCCAATTAAGGTTGAGGTAACGGATAGCTCGCGCATCAATATCTCCTATATGGGGGGCACCTTGGTGGTGCCGGCGGCGCGGCAGGTATCCTTTACCTTACCGCAACGCTAAAGGTAGCAAAGTAAAGCTATGGCGTGCCTGAAGTTTGGGCACGCAAAGAGGGCAGGCATGAAGCTTGCCCTTTATCTTTTTTACTTCGTTACTACAAGATCGTTCACGCTGTAGGGGGAGGTAGGGAAGTGACAGGCAAATTGCGCCTGCCATCACCAAATCCTGCTTTTCCCTGAAATCTGATTCCAGGATTACGCTCTATGCTTTTGGGATTAAGCCTGGCTGCGTCATACTGCCGGCGTGTTTGCTCATAGTTAGATCCCTAAGAGGGATAGGCAGGGCGACGGGGCTTACGTGCAATAAACTTTTTGCTTGAGGTTAGTAGAGATTTGCTCCTCTTAATCGTGGGGGTGTCGCTGCCGAAGACACATCTGCGGTCAACTTAGAGCTTGATCGTCCGATCCCCTCGAACTGTATGGTTCGTGCCGCGGCGTGGTGGAATGCTGATGCCTCTGAGGATCAAGATAGTCTGAGCAGTGAAGTCATTAACTTTGCCGAAAATTGCTAATCCGTGGGAGGTGCTATACCTCTAACGCAGTTTAGCTACTTTGGTGCACAAGACGGCGGAATGCTGTGTTTTCATGGCTGCATGGAAGGTTCCCCCCCCCATTTACCTTGATCATATGCGCGGTCGCGGGCGGGACTTTGCGGAAACTGCTAGAGGCTAATCTCCAAAATTGCTTATTGGCAAAAATGAAAGGTAGGGCTGAGGTC
>JAHLFG010000009.1 GCA_018883895.1 Candidatus Anaerobiospirillum merdipullorum | reverse complement strand
CCTTGATTAACTAAAGCTTAAATCGCGTCCCTAAGCTGGGGTGGAGCTTGTTACAATAGATAGGGTAATCTTGAATTTATCTTACAGCGCGCAGACTAAGCTCTGCGCTAAGTTTATTTATGCACTTATTGGCAAAATATAATCATTCCCCGCAGCGCCTTGAAGAGCTGGCCTATAGTGTAGGCGGTTTGGGCAAGGACCTCATTTATTGGTTGGTCACTGCCTTTTTTATGCTCTATTTGAGCCTTAGCGGCAAATGCTCGGGATCCTTTGTGTTAGGACTCTTTATTGTCGGCCGTTTATTTGACGCACTGTCTGATCCGCTACTTGGCTATGTCTGTGATCTCACCCGCAGCCGCTGGGGCAAATTTAAACCCTATTTGGCCCTTGGTATGATCTTAAGTGCGCTTACCACTCCGGCTTTATTCTATGACCCCGGGTTTAACGCCGCAGCCTTTCAAATCTATGCTGCCAGCATTTTTTTGCTCTGGACCTTATGCTATACCTTTAGTGATATTCCCTATTGGGCCTTGATAGCCGACTTTGGCGCGCGTCCGCGGATTCGGGAGAAGATGGCCATGCTGGCGCGCTTGGGTACGCTCTTGGGCGCCCAATTGATTATCGCGGTAGGTAGCAGTGTCATTATCAGCACCCCGGCCATAGCCTTGCGTAGTGCCTTATTTGACGTTGCGCTGTGGACCGCCGCGGCCTTTGTGCTCACCCAAATCTTTATGCTCTGCCTGGTGCAAGACCGATCATTACAATTAACCCCGCAGCCTTTAAAGCTCCGTGCTAGCTTACGTTTTATCTTAAGTAATGATGAGCTCTTAATTGTCGCCGCGGTAACTCTCTGTTTGCAAATCACCGTTGGCCTGGCACACACTGCCATTTTTACCCATTTGGCCAGTAGCTCCCCGGCCTTAAATGCGGCCGCTTTAAGTGGCGCAGTAGGACAGGCCTTAAGCTTAATCTTGCTCTTACCTTTAATTAAGCGCTTGGGGCGGCGTAAACTCTTTGTCTTTGGGGCCTTAGCCTTATGTGTAGGTGCGCTTTTAATGTGCCTGTTGCGCCTGGATAATCTGCAAACGCCGTTTACCCTCTGCGCCACCTATACCCTCTTTTCCATCGGGCTGGCATTGTGCTCGGTTTTGACTACCATTATGCTAGCTGACAGTGTTGATTATGGTGAATTTAAAACCGGCATCCGCGCCGAGGGTTTACTCTTTGCCACCCAAACGATGTGCGTCAAATTTGGTTTGGTTCTGGCCTATTTGATCTCCGGCTTCCAAGCGGCCTTTAGTGCCTTAATTGCCCTGCCAACCGGGCTTAAGGTGCCGGCACAATTTGATTTTCGCCTATTACTTATCTTATCGGCGCTCTTTGCACTCTTCATGCTTGGGCTGTATCTCAAGCGCTATCGCCTGCACGGGATCTTTTTTAACAATATGCTCGCGACCTTAGAGTTCTTGCGCAAGCCCAAAGAAAATTTAAGTGCCGAAAGCTTTACCAGCAGTCCGACCATGGTGCGCTATGCCTTAGATGAATCGTGCATTGTGCGCCATCATGCCGCCGGACGGAATTTGACGCTAATTGTCGAGGAATTATGCGCCCGTTTAGCCGCGCAAGGGAGCGTGGGCTCAACTTACGCCTTAATGCAAGATATTGCCAAGCGCCATGAAGAAAGCTCGTGTGCCATTGCCCAAGGCATTGCTATTGCGCATGCGCGTGGATCTTTTGCCCTGCGCCCGGCAATGGCTTTGTGTGTCTTAGACCAACCCTTAAAGGAATTGGTTTGCCCCGATGGCAGTTGCTGCGATCTTATCTTTTTAATTGTCGCTCCGGATGATGGTAGCTCGCATTTGACCTTGCTTGGACGTTTGTCCCTCATGCTCAATGAGCCAGGCTTTGCCGATAAATTGCGCCAAGCTAGCAGTCCCCATGAGATCTATGCGCGCTTATTGCAATGCTCGCTAAAAATCACCCGCAGCTTAGAGTAAAAAGTAAATACCAATAAACGAGAGGAAAAGATGTTAAAGTCGCGGCGTTTAAAGTATGTAACCCTATTGCTATTAGGCCTTATCTTAAGTTGGGCCATCAGCCCCGCACAGGCCTTTTGGACCCTTTTTGGTAGCGATGATAAGCAAGGCTCGAAGACAGATGATACTGCCTTGCAGATCTGTGCCGCCCCGCAATTTTACGGTCCCATAAATGCTTTAAGCCACAGCCGCACCCTGCCGGCCTTTACCCCCTATTTTGCCCCGGAGTCGACGCTCTATGCCATCTTGGCCAATCAAACGCGCCGCTGTGATGTCTTACTGACCACCTCCGAGCGTTATGCGCTCTTATTAATGCGCTCCCGACGCGCCCTGCCGCAAGATTTTAAGGCCTTTGCCAAAGTCCCTTTAGTCCTTTTTGCCCACGATCCCAAGCTGTTGGCCGATGGCAACGGACAGGCCGTCAAAGCGCAGCGTTTACAGTCCCTCGCCCTGCCCAAGGGGGAGTTGACCCCGGCGGGCTTTGCCGCCGCGCAAGTGGTAGCACGGAGTGATTTTCCCACCAATTATTTAAAAAATCGCCTCTATCGGGCCGAGCAGGAATATCAGGTCTATGCGATGGTAAGTAGCGGTAATGTACAAAGTGGCATCGTCACTCTGCCGCTAATTACGCGCGCTGACGGCACCACTGAAGGCTCATATTGGCTCTTGCCGCAGGATTGGTACCCCGAGCTTAAGGTCTATGCGCTAGCTCTACAGGGCAAAGCCCATGCTACGGCCGTGCAGTGGATAGAGCAATTGCAAACTAAGCCTGAGGTGGCCGCTAGCTTTTCTAAGCAAGGCTTTGTCATGTTAGAGCCCTAAGAACTAAGGCGTGTCTTTAGAGCCTTGCGCCTAGGCCTTAGGCGGCAGATAACAATCAAAGCGACAGCCGCCGCCATCTACTTGATAGGCAGGTTTAAGCCCCGGTGCGCTTACCGCCACAGCTCCGGCCGGGCGCTTAATGACCAGGCGCTTGGTACATAAGCGCAGTAAGCTACCGGCGGTAGCTTCAATATCCGTATCAAAGCCCACTAATTGATGAAACACCTGCATCTCTTTTTTCACTAAGGCCTCTTTGCGCCGTGGCGGGAACATCGGATCATAGTAAATAACCTCCGGCAAAGAGCTAGCCGTGGCCGCAAGCGCGGTGCCATAGTGCAAAGTAGGCAGGATAAAGTTATACACTCCCGCCATCTTGGCGCGGTTGAGCGCATCAAAAAGCAGCAGATAGATAATAGGTTGACGCTCAAACATGGTGACGGCAAAGCCGCGGGAAGAAAGCAGTAGCGCATCGCGCCCCATGCCGGCGGTGGCATCATAGATATGACCGCCCGGGCTTAATTTATTGCCACAGGCCCTAAGCAAAGCCTCAGCCCCAGGATGCTCAATGCGCCAGCGCAATTTGGGCGCAAGTAAATCTAAATAAAAAGGATGCTTGTCTGTGCTAAGGGAGGCGCGCAACTCCGCCCGCTCCCCCAGATACAGGCATGCCCCCGTAGGCAGAAGGGCACAGGGCATGCTCTTGCCGGCCTCTAGCTCCGGAAAAAGCTGTTGCGCCGCTTGAGCCAGACCGTCTGCGGCCTTAAAGGACAGATAAATTAAGCCCCCGGCCGGCACTTTAGTGACGCTCCTGCAAATAAGCTTGCAGATAGGCAATGGTCTTGGCAATATCCGGGCGCTTGCCGGTCCAGATTTCAAAGCTCAAGGCTGCCTGCGCAATCAACATGCCAATACCGTCGGCAGTCTTGCCCACTCCCAAGTCCCGAGCAAAGCGCGTGAAGATGGTCTCCCCTTGCGGGGTATACATCAAATCATAGACCGCGCCCGCCTGCTGCACGATTAAAGCCTCGATAGGCGGCAGCACGTGCAATAGCGAGCTTGAAGTGGCATTGATAATTAAATCAAAGGATACGGCCTGATGGTCATGAGAGAGCTTGGCAGCCAAACTTTCATTTAAGCTTTGATAGCTCTGTGCCTCAACCTTGCTGGGAAAATGTGCGGCAATATTGGCCGCTTTAGTGACCTGACGATTGACCATGGTAATATGCGCCACTCCCGCCTCCAGCAAGGGACGCACAATGCCCTGTGCCGCGCCACCGGCTCCCAAGATTAAGACTCGCGCTTTGTCTTTGAGCAAATGCAAACGCTGCAAATCGCGCACCAGTCCCGGGCCGTCGGTATTAAAGCCGCTTATAGAGCCATCATCATCACGCTTTAAGGTATTGACCGCACCGGCAGCTTGAGCGTTGTCAGACAAGCGCGTGGCCAAGGCAAAAGCCTCCAATTTACACGGCACCGTGACATTACAACCATTGCCGCCGGCTTCAAAAAAGTCCGTTACCATGGTGGCAAACGGCCGGTCTACCAAGATGCGCTCGTAAGTAAGGTTAAGCCCGACTTGACTGGCAAAATGCTCATGGATAAGCGGGGATAAAGAATGGGCAATGGGATTGCCAAAAACTGCAAAACGCATTAAGCGCCTCCCTGACGCAAGAGTTGGCCGGTGAGGCCATCATGAATGGAAGTAGGTCCCGACAAACCCTCGCAGGCTGCGGGGAGCACGTAATCGACCTGTGCCCCAAAAGCGGCGGTCACGGCCTGTAAATCCTTATATGGCGCATGGCCGCTTAAATTGGCGGAAGTGGAGACTATGGGGGTGGGGCAACGTGATAACAGCTCTTGTAAGAGGGGAAATGAAGGTACCCGCACCGCCAAAGTATGGCGATAGCCGCTTAAAAGCCCCACATAAGTATCCTTGCAGGGCAATACAAAGGTATGTGGTCCGGGCCATAATTGATGCATGAGGCTTAAAGTCGCGGGGGGCAGTTTATCTTGCTCAATTAAAGCCATGGCATCCTTGGTGGTAGCACACAGGGTGATAAAGCCCTTGCCCGCCGCCCGTCCCTTGAGCGCCAAAATACGCGCGATGGCCGCTTCATTATCAATGCGACACGAAAAGCCATAGACCCCTTCGGTGGGGGCAATGATGACCCCACCGCGGGCAATTACGTCAGCTGCTTTATTGAGCATTCAGCTTGTCCTGCAGCGCCTTATCCTTGGCAACCACGGCAGCAGCAGCCTGCTTGCGATCGGCCTTGACCTTGGCGTCAAGCTCAGGATCAGACAGCGCCATAATTTGGGCGGCCAAAAATCCTGCGTTCTTAGCTCCGGCCTTGCCGATAGCGACAGTAGCCACCGGAATGCCACCTGGCATCTGCACGGTGGAATACAGCGCATCAACACCATTTAACGGACCGCCGTCAACCGGAATACCGATCACCGGACGGGTGGTACGGGCAGCCACGGCACCGGCCAAATGGGCGGCTAAGCCGGCGGCACAAATAAAGACCTGGCAACCTTCAGCTTCAGCCTGCTGCACAATGGCGGCGGCCTCATCGGGGGTACGGTGCGCGGAGGCGACGCGCACGCGCGTCTCAATGGCAAAGCTCTTTAAAACATTAATCGTATTTTCCACTAAAGGCAGATCAGAATCTGAGCCCATCATAATGGTGACAAAACGTGCCATGATTATCTCCTTAAAAAACACCTGAAAGTTAAAGGCCATATTTTAGCAAAAAATCGTCTGCTCCTTGGGGCAAAGTCCACTTCCCCGCCCGGGCGCAAGACGCCCCATTACCTTAGTTTTTCTGTGAGCTACGCCTAAGTTTTTTAGCATAGCTTCACTTTTCCTTTAGAATATTCTTAATAAGTCTTAAGGAAAGATGTTCATGCAAGCAAGCGCTCCCTGTTATATCCCATTGCATCTGCACTCGGATTATTCCATTTTAGATGGGCTACAAAGTGTCGAGGCCATTGTCAAACGTGCCGCTGCGCTCAAGATCCCGGCCTTAGCCTTAACCGACTTAAACAATATTTGCGGTTTTATTAAGTTTTATTCTGCCTGCAAGGCCGCCGGCATCAAACCCATCATGGGCGCTGAGGTCACCTTACGTGAAACTAGGAGTGCAGGTAGCGCCCCCATTGAATCGCGCATCACCCTCTTGGCCATGGATCGTGTGGGCAAACAAAATTTATATGACATTCTTTCCAATGCCTGGCTACGTTCCGATGCTGGGGCCTTTAATGCCGCCACCAATTTAGATGAATTGGCCAAATTCTCTCAAGGTCTGATAGCCCTAATTGGCTTTCGCAGCGATATTGCCAAACTCTATCAGGCCCGCAATCAACGCGCCCTTGAAGAGCGCATTGCCTTTTATCAACAACACTTTGGCGATCGCTTGGTCTTTGAAATCACCCGTGCCGGACGCGTAGGCGAGGCGGAATTTGAAAATTTTGCTTTAGATGCCTGTCTGCGTTATGGCATTGCCCCGGCGGCAGTCAATGACAGCGTCTTCTTATATGGCCCGGATAATGTGCCTGAAGACGGCTTTTCTGACTATGAGATTCATGATGTGCGCGTCTCGATTCAGCGTGGCTGTCAGCGTGGCAATAAGGAAATTGCACGGGAATACTCACGTGAGCAATACTTTAAAACCCCCGCGCAAATGCAAGCGCTCTTTGCCGACTTGCCCGAGGCCATTGCCAATACCCGCGCCATTGCTGAGCGGTGCAATATTGAGCTTGAACTTGATCACCCGCGTCTGCCGCATTACCCCACCGGTGATCTCTCCCCGGCCGACTGTTTGCGTCAAAAGGCCCATGAAGGCTTAGAAGAGCGTTTGGCCTTTCTCTACCCGGATGAAAAGGAGCGGGAAAAACAGCGCCCCAAATATGAAGCGCGTTTGGAAACTGAGCTTGATGTGATCATCAAGATGGATTTCCCGGGCTACTTCCTCATCGTGATGGAATTTATTCAATGGTCCAAAGATCATGGGGTGCCGGTAGGCCCGGGCCGTGGCTCAGGTGGCGGCTCTCTTGTTGCCTACTCGCTTAAAATTACCGACTTTGACCCCATGGCCTTTGACCTGCTGTTCGAGCGCTTTTTAAACCCTGAGCGTGTGTCCATGCCGGACTTTGACGTTGACTTCTGTCAGCGCCGCCGTGAACGCACGCTTGATCATGTACGCTCGCGCTATGGCAATGACGCTGTCTCGCAAATTGCCACCTTTGGCACCATGGCCCCTAAAGCTGCCATTAAGGATACCGGACGGGCCTTAGGCATGGGCTATGGCGCGGTGGATTTTGTTGCCAAGATGCTGCCGACCCAACCCGGACTTTCCTTTAGGGCGGCGATGGGCTTTGATAAAAAGGGCAATCCCTGCCCGTCCGAGGCTCCGGATTTCCTTGCTTTATATGAACAGGCCAAGGCCAATGATGACAAGCAACGCGTGGAGCTCATTCATATTGCCATGCGTCTTGAGGGAGTCATTCGCAATATCGGCAAACATGCCGCCGGCGTGGTGATATCTCCCACCCGTACGGCTGAATTTACCCCGTTAATGCTCGATTCCGATGGCAACTCGATTACCCAATTTGACAAAAAAGATGTCGAGCATGCCGGCTTAGTGAAATTTGACTTCTTGGGACTTACCACCCTTACTATCATTGATGATGCCTTGGTGATGATCAATGACAAGAAAAAGCGGCTACATCAGCCCTTAGTGGACATTCACGCGGTGCCCTATGCTGACAAGGCCTCCTTTGAGATGTTACAGCAAGGCCACACCACCGCCGTCTTCCAATTGGAATCCGCTGGCATGCGCAAACTTATCGGACAGATGCAACCTGACCGCTTTGACGATCTTATCGCCTTGGTGGCGCTCTATCGCCCCGGCCCGATTAAAAGCGGCATGGTCGATCACTTTGTGCAACGCAAGCATGGTAAGGAAGAGGTCAGTTACCCCTCACCTGATTTCCAAGACTTGGACTTAAAGCCCATCTTGGACTCCACCTACGGCGTTATCGTCTATCAAGAGCAGGTAATGCAGATTGCGCAGGTCTTAGCCGGCTACAGCTTGGGCGGCGCGGATATTTTGCGCCGTGCGATGGGTAAGAAAAACCCAGCTGAGATGGCAGGTCAGCGCTCGGTATTTAAAGAAGGTGCGATTAAAAAGGGCAAAGATCCGGTCATTGCGATGAAGATCTTTGACCAAGTGGAGATGTTTGCCGAATACGGCTTTAATAAGTCCCACTCCGCTGCCTATGCGCTAGTAGCGTGGTGGACCTTGTGGCTTAAGGTCCATTATCCGGCCGAATTTTTGGCCGCCATGATGACCGCCGACCGGCAGCGCACCGAAAAGCTAGTGTCCTATATTGCCGAATGTCATCGCCTCAAGATTAAGGTCAATCCGCCGGATGTCACCTGCGGGCGCTTTGATTTTTGCGTCAATGAAGCCGGGGAAATTGTCTATGGCATCGGCGCGGTCAAGGGCATCGGTGAGGACTTTTGCGCCCATTTAGTTAAAGTGCGTGAGGAAAACGGCGGCTTTAGCGACTTTTATGACTTTGTCTATCAGATTGGCAGTAATTTTGCCAATAAAAAGAACTTAGAGGCCTTAATCATGAGCGGCGCGCTCGATAGATTATGCCCCTCGCGCGCGCAAATGCTGGCCTCCATTACTAATGCCATAAAATACGCACAGCGCATGGAAGATGACAGTAGCTCCGGGCAACTTGATCTCTTTGCTACGTTAAATGACAACAGCGTCACTAAGCCTGCTTTAGTGCAAGTACCGGAGTTTTCTGACAACTATCGTTTAAGCTTGGAAAAGAGCGTGCTCGGGCTTTATCTGTCCGGCCATCCCATCAATGCCTATCGCGGGGAGCTTAACTTCTTTGTGCGCACCACCTTGGATAATTTACGCCCCGGCGCCCCGGATAGACCAAATGACACCACCATTTGCGGGGTGGTCATCAATTCTAATGAGCGCGTGTCCAAAAACGACGGCCACAAATTCTATATTCTCACCTTAGATGATGGCACCTCACAATTGGAGCTGGCGCTGTACGGTAATGCAGCCGAAAACTATCAGCAAATTTTAGCCGTGCGTGAAGAAGAGCTTGCGCGCCAGGAGTCTGTAGCCGGCGAGCATTATGCCCCGCCGCCCTTGGTGCTCATTGTCAATGGGCTGTTGTCCATCAGTGAAGACAGTCCTTTTCCCCGCCTGCGCGTGCGCAAACTTGAAAGCTTAGAGTCCTTACGTCGCGCCCATGCTAGCAGTTTAATCATCCGCCTCAGTGAGCAAGTAGTTGCCACCAAGGGACCGCAGATTATCCATTTATTGCAAACGCATTTAATTGCCTTAGCGCCCTTATTACAGCGCCGGCAACAGGCGCTCTTGTCTGGCAATCCCCCGCCCAATGAGCCGGTGCCGGGTTGTCGTTTACAGCTTCTATATCAAAATTGTTTAATTCTCCCGCTTCATCGCCATTTTAGGCTTGACCCCTGCGATGAGCTGATCGACGGCATTCGTGATGCCGCCGGGACCGATGCGGTAACGGTAAGTTACGCCCAAAGCGCTTAAGTGTTAAGGAGAGCTCATGTTATACCCCCAGCGCGTTGACTATATCTTAAAGGCCCTCCAATTAGGGCAGTCCGTCAAGGTGGCGGATTTAAGTCGCGCCTTGCAAATTTCAGTGGATACGGTCAGGCGCGATTTAAAAAATATGGAGCAAGAGGGCTTGGTTAAATACGTGCGTGGCGGTGCCTGCCTGCCCGATACCGTGCTCTCTTTTGCCAGTTTTGCCGGCCGCGAAATTGTACATGCCGAGCAAAAACGCATTGCGGCACGCAAAGCCTGCCACTTGGTGCAAGAGGGCGATATTGTGGCGCTCAATTCCGGCACTACCAATACCGTGCTCTCCCAAGAGCTGGTGCAATTAAGCTTTCCCTTTACCGTGGTGACCAATAATTACGCGGCGCTGAGCATCTTGATGCAAAACGCCTACATTAACTTAATTGCCATCGGCGGTAGCGTCGATAGATTGGAGCGCTCGTCCTATGGCGCGCAATGCGTGCAGGAATTTGATGCCTATATCCCTGATCTGGCCTTTTTATCGTTAAATGCGGTCAATGTAAGTGAAGGCTTTACCGACTTTCGCTTAAATGAGATCCCGATAATTCAACTGCTGGCGCGCAACTCCAAGCAAGTGGTGGCGGTGATGGATGGCAGTAAATTTAATAAGCTCTCCAAGCGTAAGGTTTTGGCACTGGATGAGGTCGATGTGCTGATAAGTGACGATCTCAGTCACGCCGGAAGCTTACAAAAGGCCGGACTAAAACTGCAATAGGCCGCAAGATAAACCCACCTTTAAAGCAAAATACCGCAAGCATACTCTGGCCTGCATTGCGGCTAACTTAATGCACTTTATCTTTTATCTAATTAATTTAACAGAACTTCTATATAAAGCCACTTTACACAAACTTCACCAATTCTTCGTCAAATCATGCTTGTTTGTGCTGTTTTGTCTTCGATATACTGCACTCAACAAAGCAAAATAAAGCAAAACAACTTACACACTCATAGGTATTTTTATGCACAAGAACTTATCTATCGCCGCCGTGATCTTTGACTGGGCCGGCACTACCGTCGACTATGGCTCGCATGCCCCGAGCGCGGTCTTTGCCCAAGTCTTTGCACAACATGGCGTGAAGTTAACGGCCGCACAAATTAATGGCCCGATGGGCCTGGAGAAAAAGGCCCATATTCGCTCCTTACTGTCCTTAGAGACGGCCAAAGAGCAGTGGCAGGCCCAATATGCGCGTGAAGCCACCGAAGAGGATATCAATACCCTCTATGAAGAATTTGAAGACACCTTATTTAAGGTCGTAGCTGACCGTGCCGCTCCTTTAGCCGGGGTGGTGGAGACGGTAAGCGCCTTACGTGCGCAGGGCATTAAGATTGGCTCGACCACCGGATACAACTCCAAGATGATGGAGCAGGTGCTTCCGACTGCCAAAGCGCATGGCTATTGCCCCGATTGCGTGGTAACGCCGGATGTGGTGGGCGGCGTTGGGCGCCCTGCTCCCTATATGCTCTTTGAGTGCATGCGCCGTTTAAACGTCTTCCCGCCGCGTGCGGTCTTAAAGGTCGGTGACACCATTGCCGATGTCTTAGAGGGCAAGCATGCCGGTGCTTTAAGTGTCGGTTTATTACAAGGCTCGAATATTTTGGGCTTTAGCAGTGAAGAAGAATATCGCGCCCTGCCGGCAGATGAATTAAAGGCGAGCAAGCAGGCCGCCGCCGCCCGGTATAAGGAAGCGGGTGCGGACTTTGTGCTTGACAGCATTACCCAATTACCGTCCTTAGTGGCTGCCATTAACGGCATGCGGAGCTACTAATCATGCAGCACTATTACAACCCGGTGGAAGTTTATCAAGGCGCCGGCGTCTTAGAAAAATTACCGCAGGTGTTACATAACTTATGCGTCGCCTCCCAAGGCGAGGTTTTATTAATCGCCTGGTCAGAGCAAGTGCTACACGACCCGGTAATTAATGCCCTGATAGCAGGCGAGCATGGGCTTAAAGTCCACCCGCTCATTTTTAGCGTCTCCAATCCGTCGGTGCAAGATCTGTTGGCGCTCTATGAGCAAAGCGTGAACTTAAATATCGCCGCCATCGTCGGTATCGGCGGCGGCTCAGTGCTCGATGTGGCCAAGTCTTTGTGCTGCATTCACGGTCTTAAGCTCAATAACGTCGATGAGCTGCGCACCGCCATTGCCAGCAAGAGCTTTGCCGCGCAATTTTTACCGTGGGTTGGTATTCCGACCACGGCCGGCACCGGCAGTGAAGTGACCTGCTGGGCAACGATTTGGGATCCGGAGTTAAACGTCAAGCGCTCGGTGGAAAGCCCCCTTAATTATGCCAAGGTAGCTTTAGTCGATACCAATTTATCGGCTACTTTACCGTTACCCTTGGCCGTCTCGTCGGCCTTAGATGCCGCCGCCCATGCCATTGAAAGCTATTGGGCTCGCGGGAGTAACTTTGTCTCGCGCGGTCTTGCCCTAGAGGCTATTGCCACCATCATGGAAAATATTGATGGACTCTTTGCCCATGATTTTAACGCCCATGATGCGATGGCAAGAGGCAGCTTGCTAGCCGGACTATCCTTTAGCAATACCAAGACTACCGCCTGTCACTCGCTGTCCTATCCTTTAACCATGCACTATCACATTCCGCATGGGGTCGCGGTCAGCTTGTTATTAGCGCCGGTACTAAACATCAATTTAAAAGCGATCCCGGAGCCGCAACCGCTGTTACAGGCGTTGCGCGTTAAGGATGCGACTGAGTTGCAAGCCCGCATTACCTCCTTACTCGAGCGCGCGCAGATAAAACCGCGTTTGTCTCTATGGGGAGCTAAAGAAGAAGATTTAGCCGCCATTGCCCCGCAATGCATTACCAAGGGCCGGGCGGACAACAATCCGGTGGACTTAGATATCGCCACCATCACCCAAATTTTGCACACTATTTATTAATCAAAGAGAAAAAAGAGGAAAACTAGATGCACACTTTAACTAAATTAGCTGCCGCCGCGCTGATGGCAGGTTGCACCATGACCGCCGCTTTGGCTGCCGATGACGATGGCGTGTTCACCATTGCCTATGCGCCTAATGAGTCCACCACTCAAAGTGCCGATGCTCGTCAGGGCCTGGCCAAGGATTTGAGCGCCTATTTGGGCATGCCGGTAGAGGAAATCTTATCGACCGACTACAACGCCATTATCGAAGCGCTGCGCACCGGCAAGGCCGATATGGCCTATATGGGCTCACAGGCCTTAGCCTTAGGCATCACCCGCACTAAGCTTGAGCCGATTGTGATGAAGGCAGCCGACGGCGATAAGAGCAAGGCGGTGTATCACTCGGTCTTTATCGTCAATAGCGCCAATCATGACATCAATGACATTAAGGACTTTAAGGGCAAGACCATGGCCTTTGTCGATCCGGGTTCAACTTCCGGCAACTTAGTCCCGACTGCTGAAATCATGCAGGCCTTCCCCGATGAGCACTTAACCTCCGAAGAATTACACACCAATGGCGAGTTCTTTGAGGCCGTCAGCTTCTCCGGCTCGCATCAGGCCGGTCTGCAGGCGGTGATTAAGGGTGATGCCGACATTGCCCCGATTTCCGATCAGATTTTGGCCTCCGAAATTGCCCATGGCAATGCCGCGCAAGACGCGGTGCGCGTGATTCATGAGTCCGCGCCGATTCCGGCCGAGTGCATGGTGGTAGCCGAGCATGTCGATGCCGCCACTCGCGACAAGGTCAAGGAATTTTTGGTCAATTACGACAATGAAGCTTACTTTAGCGATGTCATCAAGCTGCCGCACGCCCGTTTCGTGCCGACGAGCATGGATGACTATGCGCCCATCATCAAGTTAAGCCAACTTATCAATGACTTTTAATGAGCTATTGTTGGTAAGAGCATGAGCGTTATCTTAAAATTTGACGACGTCAGCAAACAATATGCCAAGGGCCGCTTAGCTTTAAAAGCAGTCTCCTTTGAGATTAATGCCGGAGAGTTCGTATCCATCATCGGGCCCTCCGGCTCGGGCAAGACCACCTTATTGCGCGCCGTCAATCAATTAATTCCGATTACTTCCGGTAGTGTGTGGCTCGATGGGGAGGAGATCTCACGCCAAAAGGGAGCAGCTTTACGTAAGCAGCGCCGCAAGATTGGCATGATCTTCCAAAACTATAATTTAGTTGCGCAACTGTCGGTAATGCAAAACGTACTCCATGGCCGTTTGGGCTATATGAGCGGCATCAATGGGGTGTTAGGGCGTTATCGCGAGGAAGATAAGCGTGAGGCCTTAACCTTACTTGAGGAGCTGGGGCT
The DNA here is from genome assembly GCA_018883895.1 of Candidatus Anaerobiospirillum merdipullorum. GTDB lineage: Bacteria > Pseudomonadota > Gammaproteobacteria > Enterobacterales > Succinivibrionaceae > Avisuccinivibrio > Avisuccinivibrio merdipullorum. Next base: position 27,932 of record JAHLFG010000009.1, on the reverse strand, counting down.
TAAGGACTTTGCCTATCACCGCGCCTCGGATTTATCCGGCGGGCAAAAGCAGCGTGTAGGTATCGCCCGCGCCATCATGCAGCATCCTAAATTACTGCTGTGTGATGAGCCCATTGCCTCCCTTGATCCGTCAAGTGCCAAGGTGATCATGGACTTACTTAAGGAGATGACGGCCAAGCGCGGCATTGCCTGCATGGTAAATCTCCATCAATTAGACGCCGCAATTAATTATTCCGATCGCATTATCGGTCTGTGCCAGGGCTCGATTGTCTACAACGGTAGCCCCAAAGATCTCACTGAGAACTTAATTGAGCGCATCTATGGCACCAGCCGCGAAAACTTAATGTTAGGCAACAAAAATGAAGCAGGCAGTTAAGATCCCTTTAATTGCGCCCGATTTAAAGCGCGTTTACACCATCTTTCTTCTCGTGGTGATGGTGGTCTTTATCCTTAGCACCGCCGTAACCCACTTTAACGGGCTGACCTTATTTATCCATGCCGATAGCATTTGGCAATTTGTCAGTCAAGATTTCCTGCCGCCGCGACTGCCCAAATTAAGCCGTCTGCCGGGGGTGCTGGAGAGCGTAGTGGTTACCTTAGCCTTGGCGATGTCATCGACCACCATTGCCGCTATTTTGGCCTTTTTAACCGCCCTCTTTGGCAGTGAAAAGATTTCCCCTTTTCCTCGCGCGGCCAAATTCGTACGTGGCTTTGCGACCTTTTTACGTAATATTCCGACCTTAGTGTGGGCCTTTATTCTTTTCTCCTCCTTAGGCATCGGCACCGGGGTGGGCTTTATCGCCCTCTGCATCACCAGCTTTGCCTTTATGGTGCGCGCCTTTGTCGAAACGATGGAGGATGTATCCAATGATTGCGTCGAAAGCCTCACTGCGGTGGGGGCATCTTTCCCGCAACGGGTCAGTCAAGCCATTGTGCCCGCTTGCCTTAACGGTTTTATCGCCTGGTTTTTATACTGCATTGAGGTCAATATTCGCGCCTCCACCATCGTGGGCATGGTAGGTGGCGGCGGTGTGGGCATGGTGCTCTTTTCTTATATCAAAACTTTCCGCTATGACATTGCCTGCAGCATTATCTTGTTAATTGCGCTGATGGTGATCTTAGTTGACCGTCTGACCGCTATCTTGCGACGGGAGTTATTAAAATGAGCGAATCGCTTGCCAATATTACCTTTTGTCAGGAGCGTCAGCGTACGCCCAAAATTCCGGTTAAATGTAAAAACAGAAATAAGGCCGTGCCGATTTTCCTCATTAACTGCCTTATCTTATGCGTGTTAAGCCTGCTCTTTTTGGACATCGATTGGGGCAAAATCGGCGCGCGTATTCCCGATATTGGCCGGGTCTTTTGGCAACTGGGGCACTTTAATTTTGAGTATATGAGCGTGGTGCTCTCGGCCTTAACTGACACCATCTGCATTGCCGCACTGTCACTGTTATACAGCTTGGTCTTAGGCATTTTCTTTGGCATGTGCGCGGCACGCAATGTGTTTAAATTGCCGTGGCTAGCAGCCTTCACGCAGGCTTTCTTCTCTTTCTTGCGTGCCGTGCCAACTCCCATTTGGGTTTTATTGATGTTAGTGTGCTTGGGCATGGGCCCGGAGGCCGGCGTGGCCGGGCTGTGTGTGCATACCACCGCCTTTTTCACCAAATCCTTTGCCCAAAGCTTTGAGTCCATCCCCAATGAGACCATTGAGGCCTTAGAGACCACCGGCACCTCACGCGTCAATATCTTCTTTAACGCAGTATTGCCGGCTGCGCTATCGCAGATTATGGCCTGGTGTGGCATGCGTTTGGAAATTAACTTTTCTGAGTGCGCCATCTTAGGTATGGTGGGCGCCGGTGGCGTGGGTTATGTGATTGCCACGAGTTTGCAAGGCTATGATTTTGGTACCGCCGGCGTGGCGATTACCTTAGTCTTCCTCATTGCCTTTGGCATTGAGCGCGCCTTTGTGGCCATCAAGCGCCGTTTAAGTTAAATACTCACCATATACGATGTTTTAAGGCGGCTGACGCCGCCTTTTGACATCCTTTTTTACAAAGTTTACACAACTTTACCAAAAAGGGCGGCAATTTTACCTGCCCTTTACCTTACCGCCTATTTAACTTTACCTCTCACCTTTACACTGCAAGCCAAATAAAACTCCTACCCTACTGAAACAATAGCATTGTTATGCAAGGAAAATATATGAACCTAAAGCTTAGTGCTGCAGCTGCCATCTTAGCTGCTACTTTAACCTCCGCCAGTGCTTTTGCCGCTGATACTGCCCCGGCTGATTTAGTCGCCGCCGCTCAGCAAGAAGGCGAAGTGTGGTCACTGGCTATGCCGGATCCGTGGGCCAACTGGAAAGAAACTTGGGCTGACATCGAAAAACTCTATGGCATTAAGCACATGGACACCGACATGAGCTCGGCGCAGGAAATTGCTAAGTTTGACGCCGAAAGAAGCAATCCTACCGGTGATATCGGTGATATCGGTCAGGCCTTCGTTAAGATCGCCGTGGACAAGGGTGTGACCCAGCCCTACAAGCCGACCACTTGGGACTCCATCCCGGATTGGGCTAAGGATAAGGACGGTCACTGGTGCTTAGCTTACACCGGCACCATCGCCTTTATGACCAATAAGACCTTAGTGAAGAACCCGCCCAAGACCTGGGCTGACTTATTAAAGGGTGATTACAAGGTCACCGTCGGTGATGTGGGTATTGCCGCTCAGGCCAACAATGCCGTCTTAGCCGCCGCCTTTGCTATGGGTGGTGATGAAGGCAATTTACAGCCGGCCTTTGATTTCTTTGCCGAGCTTGCCAAGCAGGGCCGTCTGCTCTTTACCGATCCGTCCATCGCTTACTTAGAGAAGGGCGAAGTTGAAGTGGCCATTTTATGGGACTTTAACGCCTTAAGTTATCGCGATCAGATTGATCCGAGCCGTTTTGAAGTCTGCATCCCGGAAGAAGGCTCGGTGACCTCCGGCTACTCCACCATCATCAATAAGTATGCCGCTCACCCCAATGCCGCCAAGCTTGCCCGTGAGTTCATCTTCTCCGATAAGGGCCAGATCAACTTAGCCAACGGCTATGCTCGCCCGATTCGTAGCGATGTGGTGTTACCGGATGAAGTTAAGGCCAAGTTACTGCCTGACAGCCAGTACAAGAACGCCCGCCCGATTAAGGACTTTGAGGCCTTTGAGCGCTCTTCCAAGACCTTACCGCGTATGTGGCAGGAAAACGTGCTGATTTATCAGGGTTAATCTGGATTGGCATGAGGTTATGAATAAGCTAGTTTTGGCCGTCTTAGACGGCCTTAATTACGAAGTGGCCGCACAATGTATGGGCTATTGCCAGGCCTTGTGCGAAGCCGGTAAGGGACGGCTGTATCAAGTACAGTGTGCGCTGCCCTCCTTATCCCGCCCGCTTTATGCCTGCCTCTTGTCAGGCAAATTACCGGTAGAAAGCGGCATTGTCTGCAACGCCACGGTAAAGCGCCTGGAGGTGCCGACGATCTTCTCCTTATGCCAAGCGCAAGGTAAGGTAACTGCTGCTTCGGCCTACCACTGGATAAGTGAGCTGTGCAATCACGCCCCGTATGACCCGATTACCGACCGCATCGTCCATGATATGCATAAGCCCATTAATCACGGCATCTTCTATATGTGGGATGACTATGCCGATGAATGCGTGATTAATGATGCAGAAATGTTACGGCGCGCCTATCAACCTGATTTGCTCTACTTCCATCCGATGAATATTGATGATTGTGGTCATCACTATGGTTTTGACAGCATGGAGTATCGCAATCAGGCCCGCAAGGTGGATGTCTTAATCTCCCGCTTTATCGATACCTGGCTTAATGAAGGCTATCAAGTCATCATTACCTCCGATCACGGGATGAATAACGATAAAAGCCATGGGGGCACGCTCGCAATTGAGCGGCAGGTGCCGTTCTTTACCTTTGGCGATGCCTTTACCCTGAAGGAAAACTTAAGCCTTAAACAAACTGAAATCTGTGGGTTGTGTGCCAATATTCTCGGCCTTACGCATAACTTGCCGCATCCGACAGACTTTTTAAGGAAATAACTTTATGGCACAACGTAGTCAACGTAGTAAGCGCGATCGCCTGCTGACGATTTTAGTCTGCATGGGTCCGTTCGCCTTATTCTTCTTCTTATTCCAAATCTTGCCCATTTTGTGGGTGGTGGTAAACAGCTTTAATGTCGAAGGTAGTTTTTCCTTTGATCACTATAAAGACATCTTCAGCTCCGCCTTTACCCTGCAGGCCTTTAAAAACAGCTTGTGGCTCTCTGTGGTCTCAAGCATCTTGGGTCTGCTCATTTCCCTTATCTTGGTAAATTCGCTGCGTCGCACCGACAACCGCTTACGCTCCCTGGTAATTTCCTTTATCAATATGAGCAGTAACTTCTCCGGTGTGCCGCTGGCCTTTGCCTTCATCATCATCTTAGGCGTAAACGGCGCCGTGACCCTGCTACTGCAAGGCCTGGGGATTATCGATGAATTTAATCTCTACTCTAAGTGGGGCTTACTTGCCATCTACACCTACTTCCAAATTCCGCTAGGCGTACTGTTACTCTATCCGGCCTTTGATGCGCTGCGCGATGAGTGGCAAGAGGCGGCGCAGTTAATGGGTGCGACCACTTGGGAGTTTACCCGCATGGTGGCCCTACCGATTTTAACCCCGGCCATTATCGGTACCTTTATCATTCTGCTGGCCAATGCCATGGGCGCTTATGCGTCGGTCTATGCGTTAACTGCCGGTAATTACAACGTCATTACGGTGCGTATTGCCAGCTTAGTGTCCGGTGACATGTTCTTAGAGCCCAATCTTGCCGCAGCCATTTCGGTGGTGCTCATGATCTTGATGGCCTTTATCGTGGCTATTAACTACTTGCTCTTAGGAAGATCGCGTTATGCAAAATACCAAGCCAATTCATAAGATTATCGTCGCCGTCATCATCTTTATCATGGTGCTGCCGATTGTGGCGACTTTTCTGTACTCCATTGCCACTAAGTGGGGTGCAACCATTCTGCCCGATGGCCTGACCTTACAGTGGTACATTCAATTAGTGACCGATCCGCGCTTCTTAGCGTCATTCTTCCGCTCACTCTTTGTCTGCACCGCCGCCATGTTACTTTCCATCGTGCTGATGGTGCCGATGATTTTCATGGTGTTCTACACCTTCCCGAAGTTAAAGAAGTTCTTCAACTTCGTGGTGATTTTACCGTTTGCAGTCCCGCCGGTGGTTTCTTCGGTAGGTTTAATTCAGCTCTATTCCGATGGTATTCTGCCCATTTCCGGCACCTTCTGGATCTTGATTTTCACCTACTTCACCATGGTGATCCCGTTCATTTACCGCTCGCTGGCCAATAGCTTTACCGCCATTGCGCTGCACGATTTAATGGACGCCGCCCGTTTATTAGGCGCCAGCACCGCGCAGGCTTTCTTCCTCACCGTGCTGCCGAACTTAAAGAAGGGCTTACTGTCCGCGGTCTTCATTTCCTTCTCCATCCTCTTTGGCGAGTTCGTCTTTGCCAATATCTTGGTGGGTACCCGTTATGAGACCATTCAGATCTACTTATTCAACACGCGGCAAATCAGCGGTCACTTCACCTCGGCCCTGGTCATGTTCTACTTTGCCTTTATCTTCGTGTTCACCTTTATCGCCAACCGTATAGGAAAACGTAAATGAGTTTTGTCGTTGTCCAGAATTTATCTAAGAGTTTTAATGACACTAAGGTTTTCTCCAATATCAACTTTACCATTGAGCAAGGAGAGTTCATTACCCTGTTAGGCCCGTCCGGTTGCGGTAAGTCAACCTTATTACGTTGCATTGCCGGCCTTAATAGTGTCGAAGATGGTCATATCATGGTTGCCGGTGAGGACATCACCAATCTGCCGCCGCAAAAGCGTGGCATCGGCATGGTGTTCCAATCCTACGCCCTGTTCCCGAACATGACCGCCTATGACAATATCGCCTTTGGTCTGAAGATTAAGAAGACCCCGCAAACGGAGATTGACAAGGCGGTGCGTGAGGCCATTGACCTGGTGGAATTAAACGGCCGTGAAGATCACTTCATCGATGAGTTATCCGGTGGTCAGCGTCAGCGTGTGGCCTTGGCCCGTGCCTTAGTGGTCCGTCCGCGCATTTTATTCTTAGACGAGCCACTGTCGGCCCTTGACGCTAAGATTAGAAAGCGTCTGCGCTACTTAATCCGCCAGATTCAGAAGGAACTTAACCTCACCACCATCTTCGTGACCCACGATCAAGAAGAGGCCATGGTGATGTCCGATCGTATTTTCCTCATGAATAAAGGTGCGATTATTCAGTCCGGCGCCCCGGCTGAGATCTACGAGCATCCGGTCGATGAATTTGCCGCCGGCTTTATCGGTAGCTACAATATCCTGCCTGCGGACTTTGCCCAAAAGTATTTCCACTTTGATGGCAAGTACAAGTGCGCGGTGCGTCCGGAGTCCATCTATATCGGTAAGCCGCAAGAGGCTGTGCCGGGCCTGGTAGGTCCGTTACCGGCCACGATTAAGTTTGTGCAGTTATTAGGTAGCGTGTTGCGTTGCACCACCGAGGTCGCGGGTACCGAGATCACGGTTGATAGCCTGAACTTACAGACCAGCACCTTAAAGGATGGGCAGCAGGTAGAGTTATACTTTACCCCGTCTGAATTACAAGCCCTTAATAGCTAGGAGCCCGTATGCCTCACGTAGCGGTATTTGATTTAGATTTAACCTTAATTAAGGCCGATAGCAGTACCTCCTGGTGCCAGTATTTGGCACAGCATCAGTTGGTAGATGATCCAGAAGGCTTTGTCGCGCGCGAGCGTGAGCTGATGGATTGCTATGACGCCGGCACTATGAAGGTCGAGGACTATATTGCCTTTACCTCGCAGGCCGTCGCCCACTACGATATGGCAAAGTTAAATCAACTGCTAGATGAGTATGTCAGTACCTCCATTAAGCCGCTGATCTACCCGCAAGGCGTAGAGCTCATAGAAAAGAAGCGTGCCGAAGGTGCCCACTGCATCGTCATTTCCGCCTCAGCGGACTATATCGTCCGCCGTGTCTGCGCACAGCTGCCGCCCTTAGATGGCGTGGTGGCCGTGCAAGTGGCGGTCAAAGACAATCACTTATCAAGCGAGATTATTGGGAAGCCGCCGTTTAAGGCCGGCAAGGTCACGGCTTTAGAGAACTTTATTGACGCCCACGGACTGCATGGGGCCACCGTGGAGTTTTATACCGACTCCATCAATGATTTGCCCTTATGCCTCAAGGCCGATAAGGTCACCGCGGTCAATCCCGGTACCTTATTGCGTCAAGAAGCGCAAAAGCGTGGCTGGCCGATTTTAGACTGGTCTTAACTTAAACCTTTAAGCAACATCTCAGTAAAGCCCGCCTGCGTGCGGGCTTTTTAGTGCTATCTGCCCAGTAAAACCTTTTAAGTAAAGCCCCCACCCAGCCTGCGCATGCTTGTACCGTGGCAAGCTCAGAAGCAACAAAGCTCCATTAGCTGGGATGCAGATAAGCATCTTAAATCTCAATTATTAAGCTATTATCCAATACCCGTTTTTATTACTTCCTACACGTTGAAGTTTGCCTTGTGATTTCAGTATGTTAATATCACGCGATATGGTGCGGCGAGACATGCCTGTAAGTTTAGCCAACTCAAAAACTGAGACCTTCGTATTTGTACGGATAATGTCCACGAGCTTGATTCTTCTATCGTTGGCTTGTTTATAAGTATGGGCATTATTAGTGCCATTAGTGCCATCGGTGCCATCGGTGCCATTAGCGCCATTAGCGCCATTAGCGCCATTAGCGCCATTAGTGCCATCGGTGCCATCGGTGCCATTAGTGCCATTGGCGTCATCGGTGCCATTAGCGCCATTAGTACCATTAGTGCCATCGGTGCCATTAGCGCCATTAGTGCCATCGGTGCCATTAGTGCCATCGGTGCCATCGGTGCCATTAGTGCCATCGGTGCCATCGGTGCCATCGGTGCCATCGGTGCCATCGGTGCCATCGGTGCCATTAGCGCCATCGGTGCCATTAGCGCCATCGGTGCCATTAGTGCCATCGCCAGTAGCATTCTCTTTAGAATCTTCTGTTAAGGCTATATATTCCGCATTACGTACGACAACCTTAAACGTAGTAATGTCATCCAAGAAAAATCGTGCGGAAGGAGTGCCGTTTTTTGACAAAACCTCTTGCACCATATTGATGCCACGTCCAAACTTATTAACATATCCCAACGTCTTCAGAGCTTCAGCCAATACCGGATTACGATAATCGTTTTCGTTGGGAAAATTCTCAATCCTCGCCTTGCCATACAAATTGCCGGGATTATCTATTTCGATGCGGTCCACATACTCGTAAAACTTTGTTGGAGCATTGCTTCCTTCGTATGAGCGATGCATTACTGCATTCATCAGCAATTCACGTATGACTATATACGGGTAATTTATCCGCTCTTCTTCCCGTAGGGCTGATATAAAGACGGGACGTCTATCCTCAATGGAGTATTTGACAAAGGCATCCACTTCTTTGAGCATTTGGATCAGATTACCCGAAAAACGGTTCTCTTTAACTACCTTAGCTGCCCGATTTAAACCGCCAAAACGCACATATTGTATATAAGCGCCAAAAATATAAGACTGTGGACTATATCCAAGAAGCAACATGCCGGCATTGGTCGGACATTTATAGTTACGGTCGAACAATCGCAATGAAGCTAGTTGCTGCTCCACATCCCTTTTGTCATTTTTTAATATCTCCGGGGAAATCGCCTTGGGGAGATATTCACTTTGGAACAAATCGACATCGAGGTCACTCAAGGTGGATCCAAAGCAAGGCTGGGTATCAAACGTGCTGATATGGAATTGACGCTTCTCAATAAGGATGCGTTCTTCTTCCTCGTTGGCTATCGCTTTCCTAGCACCTATGCGAATCCAAGTCTTTCCTTTATACCTTACAGGCGGCATCAGACTAGGCTTCACTTCCACAATAGCCACATCCCCATCAGGGAAGTTTTCCTTATACACCATCAAAGCAGGCTGAGGAAGGATATTACCATCTGAACGGAGCCCGGCTAGATTACGCAGTAATTCATCAGTAACTTTTAGTCCGCTCAACGAGCCATCATCATTAACTCCGATAAATAGATAGCCGGACTGATTGCTGTTCCGTATATCATTGGCAAACGCGCACACTGCTTGAGCAAACTTATCCGTATTTGAGGTGGAGATCGTGCGCTCTACGCGCTCATTCTCTAGATCGTCAAGGAGATTTTTTATGTCTGTTTTTGCCAACATAAGATGGATACTTTATACAAAGAAACAAAGATCTTGCGACCGTTCTTTTAAATGATAGACTTTTTTACTTAAGTCGTATAGATTTATAAGAACTTTTTCCTGATCTTTTATGGTGTTATTAATTTGTTCTTCTAGAGTGCCCTTTTTTATGCAGAAGCTAGCAGCATTAATCTTTGGAACCAACGGCGTACTGTTTGATTTGCAGATTTAACTGACTTAGCATCTAACTTGGATTTACCGCTTAAATTAAGTTTATCTCTAAGGTTAAGTACTAATACCATTAAACTTAACTAAACAACCATTGCGTCCCGGGAGCATAAATCTATCACTAGAGTCTGTAATGACAGCATTAATGCGATTCTCTAGAACTTCGCTAATTCCACTTACCTGTTCTAAGGTGGGAACGATTAAAAAAACACTCAAAATTTCTTCCTTTGATTGGATAAGAAGATAATAATTGAGAAATTTACCTTGCTCAAGAAGGTCCTTGAAATTTAAGGTGCTCCCCTTAAACAGCGCAATACCAATGGCGCAAAATTGATTACTGAAGCTCACCTGAGCCTTCGATCTATTATAGGCCACAAGCTTACACACGTCGTAGCGCCGCTTCTTCGCTAAAGAAGCCCTTACTGTGCCAAAATTAAAAAAGGCCACCTTGCGGTAGCCTCTTTAAAGCACAGCTTAACGTGCCAAGTCTAAATCTGACGGCGGCCAGTTCTCGATGCGCATGCCTAAGGTCAGGCCGCGCTCGGCCAGCACATCCTTGATTTCCGTCAGCGACTTCTTGCCTAAGTTCGGGGTCTTTAACAATTCGACCTCGGTGCGCTGCACCAGATCGCCAATGTACTTGATACCCTCGGCCTTGAGGCAATTGGCCGAACGTACGGTGAGCTCAAGATCTTCCACCGGACAGAGCAGCTTGGGATCAATGAGCGGACGATACGAGGCATCTTCTGCCGGGGTGACAGAATTGCGGATATCGACAAAGCAGTTGAGCTGCTCGGCAAAAATGGTCGCGGCGATGCGTACGGCATCGGACGGATCAATGGTGCCATTAGTTTCGATATCGAGCAAAAGCTGCTCCATGCCATCGGGCAGCTTCGCGGTATGCACAGCCACATTTAAGACCGGGCAGAACGAAGCATCGAGGAGCAGACGGCCGATAAAGCGATCTTCGGCGCCTTCCATACGCGGTTGCGCTGCCGCCGGCACATAGCCACGGCCACGCGAAACATGCATACGGGCACGCAAAGTGGTCTTTTCATCGGTAATGTGGCAGAGCACCAGATCTTTATTCCTGATCTCCACCCCGCCCGGGCAGATGATGTCGCCGGCCGTTACCGGACCCACGCCGCTTTTGTTGATTTCAAGCGTCGGCTCAGTGGTCAAGAGACCTTCGGCAGCCACTGCTACTTCCTTTAAATTTAAAAGGATGAGCAAAATGTCTTCCTGCACGCCTTCTAAGGCGCTGTACTCGTGCACTACTCCGTCAATCTCCACCTCGGTAATGGCATAGCCCGGAATCGAGGAGAGCATGATGCGGCGCAGTGCCGTACCGATGATCTGGGCGTAAAAAGGCTCAAACGGCTCAAGCGTAACGCGGTAAGCGTTAACCGCAGTTTGCTTGACTTCCTTGATTTGAGGCTTTAATGAAGCAGTATTAAGATCCAAGGTTCTACCCTCGCAATTGTACGGTCGGCAGGGTATTAAGCCGCCAATTAAGGCGGCCTAATCTAAAAAGGCACAAATTACTGTGCATCAGCCACAGCAGCGGTCTCAGCCGGAGCAGCAGCAGTTTCAGCAGCCTCGGCAGCCTTATCCACCAACATGATGTAGGCCATCGGGGCATTGTCGCCATGACGGAAACCGCACTTTAAAATGCGGGTATAACCGCCCTGACGCTGTGCAACACGCTTACCAATATCGGTAAAGAGCTTGGCCACCACGGCGTCGTCGCGCACGCGCGAGAACACCAGACGGCGGTTGGCCACGGAGTCGGTCTTAGCGATGGTGATAAGACGCTCGACAAAGCGGCGCAATTCCTTGGCCTTGGGCAGAGTGGTCTTAATGCACTCATGAGTTACAAGCGCGCGGGCTAAATTGCGGTAAAGCGCAGCGCGGTGGGCAGAGGTACGGCCCAAATGACGGCCGCTTAAACGATGACGCATTTGAAATTCCTTCCTGTTAACGTTGACTACTTAGGCGAACGCAGACCCTGCGGAGGCCAATTCGGCACGCGCATGCCCAAAGTCAGGCCACGCGAAGCCAGCACGTCCTTGATCTCGGTCAAGGACTTCTTGCCAAGGTTCGGAGTCTTTAATAACTCCACCTCAGTGCGCTGCACTAAGTCGCCGATGTAAATGATTTGCTCAGCTTTCAGGCAGTTGGCGGAACGTACCGTCAGTTCTAAGTCATCGACCGGTTGCATTAAAATCGGATCGGGCATCGGCGGAGCGGCCGGCGCTAAGGTGCGCTCAGCCATATCTTCCTTGTCAGCAAGGTTATCAAGCGGCGCATTTAATAATTGTGCCGCCTGCATCAGCGCCTGATCCGGCGCAATGGTGCCGTTGGTCTCGATATTGATGACTAAACGATCTAAATCAGTACGTTGCTCGACACGCGCAGATTCGACTTCATAAACAAAGCGGCGCACCGGGCAGAAATTAGCGTCGATGAGCACGTCATCGGCACTTTCCTGCTTTAAGTGGCGCTCGTCGGTAGTCAGGACATAGCCCTGACCACGGCATACGCGAACTGCGAGCGTCAGCTCAGCCTTCGCACCCACCAGAGTGCACAGCGGGGCAGCGCCGTCAACGACGGATAAACCGTTAGGCAGCTTGAAGTCAGCGGCGGTGACAAGACCTTCGCCGGACTTTTTAAGCTCAACCCACACCGGAGTCGTGAAATCAGGAGTAGCACTAAAGGCCACTTCCTTTAAATTCATGACCAGCTCAAATACGCTCTCCTGCATATCAGGCTTGAGCGCATTGACAGAGGTGACGCCTTCTAAACGGAAAGCATCTATGGCCAAACCCGGCAACGCTTTGATGAGCACAGTGCTTAATGCGACGCCTAAAGTATTGCCATAGCCGCGCTCGAGCGGCTCGAGCACGATACGGGCACTGCTAGGCCCGGTTTCAGCAAAGCTCACCGGCTTTGGCTTGAGCAGTTCAGTTACTGACACGGTTAATACCCCACAACAGTCTATAGAGGTGCATCTGCCTTAGGATTACTTCGAGTACAGCTCGACGATGAGCTGTTCCTTGATGTCGGAAGGAAGCTCAGCACGCTCAGGCTTGCTCTTGTAAGTGCCCTTCATGGCGTTGTGATCAACGTCAATCCAGGTCGGCTTTAAGGCACGCTGGCCAGACAGATCGATAGCAGCCTTGATGCGCAGCTGCTTCTTGGCCTTCTCGCGCACCGCAATCACGTCAGACGGCTGAACCTGATAAGAAGGAATATTCACCACCTTATCATTAACGGTAATCGCCTTGTGGCTGACTAACTGACGGCTCTCCATGCGGGTAGAACCAAAGCCCATACGATAGACGACGTTGTCAAGACGGCCTTCTAAGAGCTGTAACAGGTTCTCACCAGTGTTGCCCGGCATATTGGCAGCCTTCTTGTAGTAGTTGCGGAACTGACGCTCGAGCACACCGTAAATGCGGCGCACCTTCTGCTTCTCACGCAGCTGCATACCATAGTCAGACAGACGGGTCTTGTTAGCACCATGCTGGCCCGGAGCGGTCTCGAGCTTGCACTTGCTCTCGATAGCGCGCACACCAGACTTTAAGAAAAGGTCAACGCCCTCGCGGCGGCTTAATTTCAGGGCAGGACCGGTATATTTTGCCATTTAACTATCTCCTGTAATAAGCCAATTAGACGCGACGCTTCTTCGGCGGACGGCAGCCGTTGTGCGGAATCGGGGTCACGTCAGTGATGTTGGTGATCTTAAAGCCAATAGCGTTAAGCGCACGGATGGAAGACTCACGGCCAGGGCCAGGACCCTTCACCATCACTTCGAGGTTCTTCACCCCAAACTCCTTGGCAGCCTCACCAGCACGCTCGGCAGCAACCTGCGCGGCATACGGAGTAGACTTACGGGAACCACGGAAGCCAGAGCCACCGGCAGTTGCCCACGACAGGGCATTACCCTGACGATCGGAGATGGTTACGATAGTATTGTTGAAAGACGCATGGATGTGCGCCACACCGTCGGCAACCTGCTTCTTAGAGCGCTTGCCACCGCGTGCACGCGGAGCAGAAGCGGTCTTCGGGGCAGCAGCAGCGGCCGGAGCGGCTGCAGGAGCCTGGGCAGCAGCAGGAGCTGCAGCCGGGGCTGCGGTCTGAGCGGTTTCTTTAACTTGTTCGGACATTCAAGTGCCTCCTACTTCTTGATGCTCTTACGCGGGCCCTTACGGGTGCGTGCATTAGTCTTGGTACGCTGACCGCGCACGGGTAAACCGCGACGGTGACGCAGACCACGGTAAGTACCGAGGTCCATCAGGCGCTTGATGTTCATCGAGATCTCACGACGTAAGTCACCTTCAACGGTGTACTTAGCCACTTCCTGACGGATCTTCTCCACGGAAGCTTCATCGAGATCCTTAAATTTAGCTAACTGGTCGACGCCCGCGGCAGCGAGAATATCGCGTGCGCGAGTAGGGCCGATGCCGTAAATTGACTGCAGAGCAATCAGGGCGATCTTCTGATCAGGCACGTTAATGCCAGCGATACGGGCCACTATTGATCTCCTAAATAAAGGTCGGTTAATAAAATGCGATCGCAAAGCCCGTGAGGATACGCGATCGCGCTAGTGCCTTTGAGGCAAAAATCGTAACAAAGCGCCCAAGTAAACTTGGACGCTTTTAAAAGCAACGTATTATAAAAAGTTTTAAAAGCTTTTGCAAGCGTTGTCGAGCTTAGCCCTGACGCTGCTTGTGCTTAGGATTTGAGCAGATGATGCGCACAACACCGTGGCGACGAACCACCTTGCAGTTGCGGCAAATCTTCTTTACAGATGCACCAACTTTCATTTCAATTCTCCTAATAGGGGCTGTATTAACGCCCGTAATTCCTGAGATTAGCTTTCTTCAGCAGATCCCCATATTGCTGCTGCATCATATGGCTTTGTAACTGCGCGACAAAGTCCATGATCACCACCACAATAATGAGGAGCGAGGTGCCGCCGAAATAGAACTGCACATTAAACCAGTTCATTAATAATTGCGGTACCAAGCAGACTAAAACCATATAGATTGAACCGGACAGGGTCAGGCGGGTCATTACCTTATCGATAAAACGCGCCGTCATTTCGCCCGGACGAATCCCCGGAATAAACGCCCCGCTCTTCTTTAAGTTCTCTGCCACTTCACGCGGGCTAAATACCAGCGCAGTGTAGAAGAAGGTAAAGAAGACAATCGCTGCTGCATAGAGTAACTCGTACAGCGGCTGGCCAGGTTGCAAGAAGAGCGAAATCTCCTGTAACACATTGGCCACAGCATTGTCACCTTGACCAAACCACGAGACCACGGTGCCCGGGAACAGAATGATCGACGAGGCGAAAATCGCCGGGATCACACCGGACATATTGATCTTCAGCGGCAAGGTTGAACGCGGCTGAGAGTAGATGCGATTGCCCATCTGACGCTTGGCATAGTCAATGACAATGCGGCGTTGTCCACGCTCAACGAAGACCACGAAGAAGGTCACCGCTACCACCACGACGCCGATGATAAGTAGCGCGATAGTAGAAAGGTCACCTTGTCGTGCCTGCTCGAAAGTCGCCGCTAAGGCGGACGGGAGCCCGGCTACGATACCGGCAAAGATGATTAAGGAAATACCATTGCCAATACCACGCTCCGTGATCTGCTCGCCAAGCCACATGAGGAACATAGTGCCCGTGACAAGCGCGATGGTGGTCACAAAGTAAAAGCCAAAACCCGGATTCTCAACTAGCCCCGGCATCATATTAGGAATACCGGTGGCAATACCCACGGCCTGCAAGGCCGCAAGGAATAAAGTCGAGACGCGGGTATATTGATTTAGTCTGCGTCTGCCGCTCTCACCTTCTTTTTTAATCTCGGCGAGAGTGGGGTTAATTACAGCCAGAAGCTGAATGATAATAGAAGCTGAGATGTACGGCATGATGCCCAGTGCCAGCACGGAAGCGCGTTCCAATGCACCACCGGAGAACATATTGAACATGCCGATGATGGTACCGCTCTGTTCGTCGAAGAGACGTGCCAGCACTTCGGCATTTACGCCCGGAACCGGGATATAAGAGCCGAGTCTGAACATCACGAGGCCGATGAGAACGAACAACAGGCGAGAGCGCAGTTCAGAACCGCCTTTCATCCCCTTGCTGATTCCCGCCTCACGGCTTTTTTCTAAGAGCGATTTTCTAGCCATTAATATCTCCAAAAGGGCGGCAAGCCGCCCCTTACTTACTTCTTAGCTTTCGTAGCCTTCTCAGCCTTGGCAGCCTTATCCTTCTTGGCAGGCTTCTTGATGCCTTCAGCAGCAAGCTTGTCCTGCAGGGACTTAACCTTAGCAGCGCGACGCACCTTGGACTGCTCTAAACGAGCAGCTGCGGCGGTCACACGCTCGGCCACCTCAACAGTACCACCAGCAGCCTCAATGGCAGCCTTGGCACCACGGGTCACGCCTAAGCCCTTGACCGTAACCTTACGGGTGAAGTTGGGCAGCTTCGAGAGCACAATCTTCACGTGCTGTACGCGCTTGCCAATTAAATCAGCCTCACGCAGCGCGGCTAAGTCGATGACCTCACCCTCGACCTTGTTTAAGTCATTGAGGGACACCTCAGTGGTGTGATAGGCCAGCTTCGACCAGAAACCGAACTTCGGCAGACGGATCTTCATCGGCATCTGACCGCCTTCAAATCCCGGACGAACGTTCGGGCTCTTACGTGCGCCAGAACCCTTGATACCGCGGCCGCAGGTCTTGCCCAGGCCAGAGCCGATACCGCGACCGACGCGCACCTTAGGACGACGTGCGCCGACGCCAGGCTTTAAAGTATTCAAATACATGACTTACTCCTCGACCTTAACCATGTAGCTTACCTTGTTGATCATGCCGCGAATGGAAGGAGTATCCTCCAGCTCAACGGTATGACGAATACGGCGCAGGCCTAAACCACGCATGGTGGCGATATGATCGGGCTTGCGGCCAATGGTGCTCTTAATCTGAGTCACCTTAATGGTTTTCTTCTCGGCCATGGCTTACTCCAGAATCTCTTTGACGGAAAGACCACGCTTGGCAGCTACCGTCTCCGGAGTACGCATCGAGGCTAAAGCAGCCACGGTGGCACGTACTACGTTAATCGGGTTGGTAGAGCCATAGGCCTTTGCCAACACATTGCGCACGCCGGCAACTTCGAGCACAGCGCGCATAGCACCGCCGGCAATAATACCGGTACCTTCAGAGGCAGGCTGCAGGTACACCATGGAACCTGAGTGCTCGCCCTTGATGGCATGGAATAAGGTGCCATTGTTCAGGGTAATGGTATTGTTGATATTACGACGGGCTTGCTCAATAGCCTTCTGAATGGCAGCCGGAACTTCACCAGCCTTGCCATAACCAAAGCCCACGCGGCCATTACCATCGCCAACCACGGTTAAAGCGGTGAACGAGAAAATGCGACCACCCTTCACTACCTTAGCGACACGGTTTACCGCGACTAACTTTTCCTGCAGCTCGCCTGCCTGCTGGTTTTCATCTTTGTGTTGCATTGCTCACGCTCCTAGAACTTAAGGCCGGCTTCACGAGCGGCATCAGCTAAAGCGGCAACACGGCCGTGGTACTGATAGCCAGCGCGATCAAAAGCGACGGTCTGCACATTGGCGGCCAGGGCGCGCTCAGCGACGGTCTTACCGATAAGCTTGGCGGCCTCAACATTGCCGGTGTACTTGAGATCCTTGACTAAGTCCTTCTCTAAGGTGCTGGCAGTAGCAAGCACGTGATTGGCCTTGTCAATAATCTGCGCATAAATGTGACGAGGAGTACGGGTAACGACGAGGCGCGTGACTCCCAATTCATGCATCTTAGCGCGGCTCTTGCCGGCGCGACGGATGCGGGCTGCTTTCTTTGCGAACATAATCTCTTGCCCCTATCCTTACTTCTTCTTAGCTTCCTTCAGGTGGATGACCTCATCGGCATAGCGTACGCCCTTGCCCTTATAAGGCTCCGGAGCACGGTAAGCACGGATGTCGGCAGCCACTTGACCTAACAGGCACTTGTCGTAGCTCTTGAGAACGATCTCAGTCTGCGACGGAGTCTCACAGGTCACACCTTCAGGGAGGTGGTGAACAATCGGATGTGAGTAACCTAAAGTAAGGTTCAGTTCCTTACCCTTAGCCTGAGCACGATAGCCCACGCCCACTAAGGTTAACTTCTTCTCAAAGCCCTTATCGAGGCCCACAACCATGTTGTGCACTAAAGCACGGGTGGTACCAGACTGTATGTTAGCATCAACCGAGCCGTCGACCACGGAGGTAGTAAGTTGACCATTCTCGAAGGTTACACGCACCTTATCATGGATGCGCATGGACATCTGACCGAGCTTGGACTTGATGGTCAGGTTCTGACCGTCGACAGTAACCTCAAGGCCCTGCGGGACAATGACGGGTTCTTTAGCAATACGTGACATTTTCCCTCTCCGTTAAGCGACGTAGCAAATGACCTCGCCACCTAAGCCATCACGGCGGGCAGCTCTATCGGTCATCAGGCCCTTAGAAGTAGAAATGACAGCGATACCCAAGCCATTCATAATGCGTGGGAGATCACGGCACTTCTTGTAAATACGCAGACCAGGACGGGAAACGCGCTGGATCAGCTCAACTACCGGCTTGCCCTCGTAGTACTTAAGCTCAATCTCAAGTACCTTCTTGACATCGCCAGTTTCCTTGACGGAGGCAACATAACCCTCTTGCTCTAAGAGCTTGGCAATCGCCAGCTTCTGCTTAGAGGACGGCATCGAAACAGATACTTTGCGGGCGGCCTGGCCGTTACGAATACGAGTAAGTAAATCCGCGATAGGATCTTGCATGCTCATTTTGTGTCTCCTCTTACCAGCTGGCCTTTCTTAAGCCGGGGATCTCACCACGCATCATGTGCTCACGCAGCTTGATGCGGCACAGACCGAACTTACGCAGATATGCATGCGGACGACCGGTCTCAGAGCAGCGATTACGCTGACGGCAGCGGCTGGAATCGCGCGGTAACTTCTGTAAAGCCACAATGGCAGCCCAGCGCTCTTCATCAGAAGCGCTTACGCTAGAAATAGTCTTTTTGAGCTCGGCGCGCTTGGCACGGAACTTGGCCTCAAGGCGCTCTCTTTTGAGCTCACGGTTAATCATAGAAGTCTTAGCCATTTAGGTTGCTTCCTCACTACTTGCTTGCCTGAGTAGAACGGAACGGGAAGTTAAAGGCCTCCAGCAGAGCGCGGCCCTCTTCATCGGTCTTCGCCGTCGTGGTAATGGTAATGTCAAGGCCGCGAATTGCGTCTACCTTGTCATAATCGATCTCAGGGAAAATGATCTGCTCGCGTACGCCCATGGAATAGTTGCCGCGTCCGTCAAATGACTTAGAGGACAGACCGCGGAAGTCGCGAATACGCGGAATAGCGATCACAATTAAGCGCTCGAGGAACTCCCACATGCGCTCACCGCGCAGGGTAACCTTGCAACCGATTGGATAACCCTCACGAATATGGAAGCCCGCTACAGACTTGCGAACTTTGGTGATGAGCGGCTTCTGGCCAGAAATAGCGGCCATATCACGGGCAGCGTTCTCTAAAATCTTCTTGTCTGCCACAGCCTCACCAACACCCATATTAAGGGTGATCTTCACAATCCGAGGGACTTGCATGACTGTTTTGTAACCAAATTTTTCGGTTAAGGCTTTGATTACTTCCTGCTTGTATTGATCATGCAGTTTCGCCATCGTTTATCTCCTGATTAAACTAACTGCTTACTTAGTACCATTGGGGATGATTTCATTGGTCGACTTGAAGAAACGGACCTTCTTGCCGTCTTCAAAGCGGAAACCAACCTTATCAGCCTTATTGGTCGCACTGTTGTAGATCGCGACGTTGGAGACATCGATCGGGGCCTCCTTGTCAACGATACCACCCTGAATGTTTAAATTCGGGTTGGCCTTCTGGTGCTTCTTCTTGAGGTTGATACCCTCAACTAACACCTTGTGCTCACGCGGAAAAACCTGGGTGACCTTGCCAGTCTTGCCCTTGTCCTTACCGGTGATAACGATTACTTCATCGTTGCAGCGAATTTTTGCCGCCATGGTCTCTGTCCTCTCTTAGAGTACTTCGGGAGCTAATGACACAATCTTCATGAACTGCTCAGTACGTAACTCACGAGTGACCGGTCCGAAGATACGAGTGCCCATAGGCTCATGCTGTGAAGTCAACAACACAGCAGCGTTGCTGTCAAAGCGAATAATGGAACCATCCGGACGGCGCACACCCTTCTTGGTGCGAACCACTACGGCGTCAACCACATCGCCCTTCTTAACCTTGCCGCGCGGAATAGCTTCTTTGACCGATACCTTGATGATATCGCCAATGCCGGCGTAACGACGCTTAGAGCCACCTAAGACTTTAATGCACATTACGCTGCGTGCGCCCGAGTTGTCGGCAACGTCAAGCATGCTTTGCATCTGGATCATTTGAAAATGCTCCGGTTAATAACAAATAAAAACCCACCTCTGCTTTATACAAAGGCGCTATATTCTATCAGCTAAATAAAGCGCAAGCAAGTAAAAGTGTGCGCTATTTCACGTCTAAATTTTACTAAGGCTTTACCGCTGATAAAAAAAACCGCAGACCAGAAATTCCGGGCTGCGGTCTTCGTTTTAAGCGTAGGCAAGAAGGATTAGGCCTTCTGCGGACGCTCCACGATCTTCACCAAGGTCCAGGCGATGGTCTTAGCTACCGGACGGCACTCGCGGATTTCCACGAAATCGCCGACCTGAGCCTGATTCTCAACGTCCTGCACATGCAACTTGGTGGTACGCTTTACGATCTTGCCGTAAAGCGGGTGCTTAACGCGACGCTCAATGGCAACGGTGCAAGCTTTCTGCATCTTGTCGCTGATGACGCGGCCGCGCAGAGTACGCGCGATCTTAGCGGGTTTAGCAGCTTCAGTCATTTAGCGCTCCTTTACTTTGCATCCTGCTCATTAGCCTTTTGGGCTAACACGGTGTTAACGCGTGCAATATCGCGACGCACCTGACGTAAGTTGTCCGTCTGCTGCAGAGCGCCAGCCTTTAACTGAAAGCGCAGATTGAGCTGCGCGCGCTGAAGAGAAGACAGTTCAGCCTTAAGCTCTTCGACACTCTTGGTCTTTAATTCATTAGCTTTCATTAAATCACCGCCTTGCGAACAAAAGTAGTGGTCACAGAGAGCTTAGCAGCGGCCAGGCGGAACGCCTCGCGAGCAGTAGCTTCAGGCACACCGCTCACCTCAAACAGCACCTTACCGGGCTGAATCGGGCACACCCAGTACTCAACAGTACCCTTGCCTTTACCCATACGAACACCCAGAGCTTTCTGCGTCATAGGCTTGTCCGGGAACACACGGATCCAGACCTTACCCATACGCTTCATCTCACGAGTGAAAGCACGACGAGCAGCTTCAATCTCACGGGCAGTTAAAGCACCGCGGGAAGTAGCCTTCAGGCCGAACTCGCCAAAGGAGACCTCGTTGCCGGTGTAGGCTAAGCCTTCATTACGGCCTTTTTGGGTCTTGCGGTATTTAGTACGCTTAGGTTGTAACATTCTTACCTCCTAATTACTGCGCAGCCGGAGCAGGAGCTGCGGCCGGAGCCTGCTCTGCAGCCGGGGCGGCGCCCTTCTGGGCAGCGCGCTGATTCTTATCACCGCGACGACCGCGGCCACGCACCTGGCCATCCTCACGACGGCGCTTACGGCCGGCCGGAGCCTGAGCGTTCTTGTCTTCCTCTTCGGTGGTAAGCGGCAGACCGCCTAAGACTTCACCCTTGAAGATCCAGACCTTAACGCCAATTACACCGTAAGTGGTCACAGCCTCAGACAGAGCGTAGTCGATGTCAGCGCGCAGGGTGTGCAGCGGCACACGGCCTTCACGCAACCACTCAGAGCGAGCGATTTCAGCACCGCCTAAACGGCCGGAAACCTCAACCTTAATGCCCTTGGCGCCAACGCGCATAGCATTCTGAATGGCCTTCTTCATCGCACGGCGGAACATAACACGACGCTCTAACTGTGCGGCGATGCTGTCAGCGACGAGCTTGGCATCGAGATCAGGCTTTCTAATCTCAGCGATATTAACCTGAGCCGGCACGCCTGCAATCTTGGCGATCTGCTTGCGCAGCTTCTCAACGTCTTCGCCCTTCTTGCCGATGACGATACCCGGACGAGCAGTGTGAATGGTCACACGGATGCTCTTGGCCGGACGGTCAATAACAACCTTCGACACGGAAGCATTCTTCAGCTCACCGGCGAGGTACTTACGCACCTGAGCGTCACTCTCGATATTAGCGGCAAAGCTCTTCTTGCTGCCGGCAAACCAAGTGGATAAGAACGGCTTGGTAATGCCTAATCTTATCCCAATCGGATTAACCTTCTGTCCCATTTATATGCTCCTGTTAACGCTCTGAGACATACACGGAAATATGAGAGGTGCGCTTGACGATGCGATCAGCACGGCCCTTGGCACGCGGCATGATACGCTTGAGCGACGGACCCTCATCCACCATGATGCGGGAAACAACCAGACGGTCCACATCCAGGGACTCGTTGTTGGCAGCGTTAGCTACGGCAGAATTTAATACCTTGTAGATAATCGCTGCAGCCTTGCGCGGGCTGAACTTGAGCAGATCAAGAGCAGCGGAGGCTTTCATACCGCGAACCTGATCGGCGACTAAGCGAGCCTTCTGCGCAGAGGTGCGAGCATAACGATGTACTGCTTTTACTTCTTCCATTGTACTCACTCCTAGTTGCTAGCTTTCTTATCAACGGCAGCGTGGCCGCGGAAGGTTCTGGTCGGAGCAAATTCGCCTAACTTGTGGCCAACCATTTCGTCAGAGATGTACACCGGTACATGCTGACGGCCATTGTGCACAGCAATGGTCATACCAATCATGTCAGGGACGATCACCGAACGGCGAGACCAAGTCTTAATCGGCTTCTTATCACCGTCTGTGAGCGCCTGCTCAACTTTCTTCAATAAGTGGTCGTCAATAAACGGACCCTTTTTAAGAGAACGTGGCATTGTAATTCCTCTCTCGATTAACGGCGATGCAGAATGTACTTATCAGTACGCTTGTTCTTTCTGGTCTTGTAGCCCTTGCAAGGAGTACCCCACGGAGTACGCGGCTGAATACCCTTGTTGCGGCCTTCACCACCACCATGCGGGTGATCGATCGGGTTCATGGCCATACCGCGAACGGTAGGACGTACACCGCGCCAGCGAGCAGCACCGGCCTTGCCTAATTGACGCAGCATGTGCTCAGCGTTGCCGATTTCACCGATGGTGGCACGGCCGTTGGAGAGCACGCGACGCATTTCACCTGAGCGCATACGTAAAGTCACGTAGTCGCCTTCACGGGCTAAGATCTGGCAGTAAGCACCGGCAGAGCGGGCAAACTGAGCACCAGCACCCGGGTAGAGCTCCACGGCGTGAACATTGGTACCCACCGGGATGTTGCGCAGCGGCAAGCAGTTACCTACCTTGATAGGAGCGCTGTCACCGGACACCACCTTATCGCCCACCTTCAGGCCCTTAGGGGCTAAGATGTAGCTACGTACGCCATCGGCGTAGCAGATTAAGGCGATATGAGCAGAACGGTTAGGATCGTACTCAATACGCTCAACCTTAGCGACGATATCGTCCTTCTTACGCTTGAAGTCGATTAAACGATAGCGCTGCTTGTGACCGCCGCCAATATGACGGGTGGAAATATGACCGTAGTTGTCACGACCGCCGGTCTTTCTCTTCTCAACGGTAAGAGAACGCAGCGGACCGCCTTTCCACAGATCCGGGTTCTTGATGGAGACGACGTGACGACGGCCTGCAGAAGTCGGATTAGCTTTTACAATAGCCATTACTTATTCTCCTTGTCGGCAGAGAGCGCGTCGAAGTTGAGCTCCTGGCCCTTCTCGAGGGTTACATAAGCCTTCTTCCAGTCAGAGCGGCGACCCATGCCGTGAGCCGATCTGCGGGCTTTGCCGGCCACATTAAGCGTGCGGACAGACAGGACCTTGACATTAAACAGCATCTCAACGGCCTGCTTGATCTCATCCTTACGAGCGTTCGGCAGCACCTTGAAAGCAGCGGTATTGTTGCTCTCGGCTACCATGTTGCCCTTTTCGGAGATAATCGGGGCGCGGAGGATATTCATTAAACGAGCTTGACGGGACATCATTTAAGTAACTCCTCTACCTTCTTGACTGCACCGGCAGTCATCAGCACCTTCTCAAAGCCTACCAGGTTGACCGGGTTGAACTGTGAGGTGCCCGGCTGGCAGACCTCAACCTTGTACAGGTTGCGGGCAGCTAAGAACAGATTCTCATCAAAGTCTTCAGTGACGATTAAAACCTGCTTTAAATTCATTTCCTTTAACTTGCTGACTAAAGACTTGGTCTTGTGATCTTCAAGCTTTAAGGAATCCACAACCACCAGACGATCCTGACGGACTAACTCAGAGAGGATAGAGCGCATGGCAACTCTATACATCTTGCGGTTGACCTTCTGGGTCCAATCCTGCGGCTTGGCAGCGAAAATGGTGCCACCGGCACGCCACAGCGGCGAACGGGAAGAACCGGCACGTGCACGACCGGTGCCCTTCTGGCGGAACGGCTTCTTGCCGCCGCCTGAGACTTCAGAGCGAGTCTTCTGCGCTTTAGTTCCAGCGCGAGCGGTACTAAGGTAGGCGACGACTACCTGATGCACCAGCGCCTCATTGAACTCGCGGCCAAAGGTGTTTTCCGACACCTCGAGCTGCTTATCAGCGCCAATCATCTTTAATTCCATGTTCCTTTACCTCAGGTTAAGCCTTAACACTAGGTCTGACGATTAAGTCGCCATTGTTGGCACCAGGCACGGCACCCTTGACGAGCAACAGGTTGCGCTCAGAGTCAATGCGCACCAGATCAAGGCACTGCACGGTGACTCTTTCGCCGCCCATGCGGCCAACCATCTTCTTGCCCTTGAACACGCGGCCCGGGGTCTGGTTCTGGCCGGTAGAGCCAGGAACGCGGTGAGAGCGCGAGTTACCGTGGGTAAAGTCCTGAGTACGGAAGTTGTAGCGCTTAACGGTACCAGCGGTGCCCTTACCTTTAGACTGACCGGTGACATCCACCTTCTTCACGTCGTTAAAAGCGTCTACCTTAATTTCAGTGCCTACAGGATAAGCTTCAAGCTCAGCAGGCTCTAAACGAAACTCCCATAAACCGCGGCCGGCTTCAACACCGGACTTAGCGAAGTGACCAATCTCAGGCTTGGTCATGCGGCTGGCCTTGCGGGACCCGGTCGTTACCTGTACGGCGCAGTAGCCGTCGGTTTCCTGATTCTTAACCTGGGTGACGCGGTTTGCCTCCACCTGGATGACAGTGACCGGCACAGACTTGCCGTCTTCGGTGAACACGCGGGTCATTCCAAGCTTGCGGCCGATTAAACCGATTGACATTGTACTATTCCCCCTCGTTAGCGAAGGCTGATCTGAACATCAACGCCGGCAGCAAGATCGAGACGCATTAAGGCGTCAACAGTCTTCTCAGTCGGCTCCACGATGTCAACTAAGCGCTTGTGGGTGCGGATCTCATACTGATCGCGCGCGTCCTTGTTCACATGCGGAGAGATCAGGATGGTGTAACGCTCCTTACGGGTCGGGAGCGGGATCGGACCACGAACCTGAGCGCCAGTGCGCTTGGCGGTCTCAACGATTTCAGCAGTTGAATGATCAATTAATCTGTGATCGTAGGCCTTAAGGCGGATCCGGATTCTTTGGTTCTGCATTACAGACTCCATAAATAAAAAGAACACACAAAACTCGCCTTCTTCGCTGTTTCCTTTAAAAACAGTAAAGAGGAAGTTTTGCCTTCAACAATTCCCCCACAATTAGGGGGAGTATCCTCAGCCGCAGCATTGCGCCGTAGGGCTGGTTTCTGAATATACTTTCAGAACAAAGTGGCGACATTATACGCAAAAAATCTTAGGATGCAAGATTTTTCTTGCAAGTTGCGCAAAAATTTTTGCCTGCAGATTATGTTGTCTTAAACCAAAGGCCAGCGCCACTTTTCTGTCACGCGCTATTGCCAAATAACGCTAAAGCCTGAGGTGGGCTAAACTAACATATTAAATAAGTCCTTACTTTCCGTGCGGCCCAAGGTAGTGACCATATCATGCAAAAAGGGACTGGGCCCCGCGGTCTGCCAGCCTAAATAATAGCTAAAGCCGCGCTCGGCATAGCACAGATACAAATGCTCTTTGGCGCGGGTAATGGCCACGTAGGCAAGGCGCCGCTCTTCTTCCACCTGGCGCTTGCCTTCACGCTCACTGCGCGGCCTAAAGGCGGTATAGGGCAAGAGCCCGCGTTCAAAGCCTGCCACAAAGACGGTGTTAAACTCCAAGCCCTTGGCGGAGTGAATGGTATACAAACGCACCTTTTGCACCACGTCATCGCCATTTTCTCCTTGGGCGTTCAGCTCCGTAGAGCCCATTAAGGCAGCATTACTTAAAAAGGCGATCACCGGCCCAAAGGGTTTGCCATTTAAATCTAAAGTAGGTTGCACCGCCTCGCGTGCACTTAAGTTTTTGGCATTGATAAGGAGCATCTCCAAGTTAGCCTTGCGCCCGCCCTCCGCGCTTTTTTCTTCCTTGGCATCCACCTGCGTGTAGTAATCAAGTAAGCCCCCTTGGGATAAAACCTGACTTAATAAGGCCTCAGGTAAGGCCCCCTCCTTCATTTGCTGGGTCAGCCCTGCCATGAAATTGGCAAAGACGGCCGCCTTCTTGGCCAAGAGTTTTAAATCGCGTGGCGCCTCATCATGGGTGGCGACAAAGTCAATTACTAAGGTTAAAGCCTGCATCAGCGAAATCCCGCGCTCGGCGGCCACTTGGCGCAATTTACTTAATTTGGCCGGGCCAAAGCCGCGTGGCGGCACATTGATAATGCGCAGCAGCGCCCCATCATCCCCGGGGTTAACTGCAAGGCGCAGATAACTTACTGCATCTTGCACTTCCTTGCGCTCATAAAAGCGCTGGCCGCCATAGACATAGTAGGGAATATTGCGCTGTAGCAATTCCTGCTCAATTAAAGCCGAGCGGGCATTGTTACGATAGAGCACCGCAATGTCAGAGGGCTTGGTGCCAGCCTCAATAAGGCGTTCAATGCGCCTGGCAATCCCGATGGCCTCATCTTGTGGCTCAGTAAAAGAAAGGACCTGTATTCTATCGCCTGCGCCCTTAGTGGAGACTAAGTGTTTATCGGTCAAACGCTGGTGGTTATGGCTGATAAGGGCATTGGCCGCGGCCAAAATTTGACTTGAAGAGCGGTAATTTTGCTCGAGCTTGAACACCGACACCGGGGCAAAATCGGCCAAAAAGCGCTTTAAATTTTGATAATCGGCCCCGCGCCAGCCATAAATGGACTGATCGTCATCGCCGACGGCAAAGACATGACTGTGCGGCCCCTTTAACAGGGTGATGAGCTTGTATTGCAGCTGATTGGTATCTTGAAACTCGTCGACCAAGATCTCGCTAAAACGCCGTTGCTGCAATTCGCGCAAGGGCGCATTTTGCTCAAAGAGCTCGACACAGCGCAAGATAAGCTCGCCAAAATCGACCTTGTTTTGAATAAGACAGGCCTTTTCATAAAGCGGATAGAGCTCTAAAGCAAGCGCCGTCTCCTCCCCACAGCGCTCGGCATAATGGGCAGCAGCAGCCTCAGCGCGCAAGCCGGCTTCTTTAAAGGATGAAATGATAGCAGCCAATTTAGCCGGGGTGAGTTTGAGCTCCTTTACTTTGGCCCACAGTGACGCCTGCTCAGTTTGTTTGAGCAAATCATCAATAAGGCGCTTTTGATCGTCCGTATCCATGATGGTAAAGCTAGGGTTAAGCCCAGCTTGCGCGGCATAGGAGCGCAAAAAGCGCGCGCAAATGGAGTGAAAGGTGCCACACCACAAACCCTTTAAGTTAACCGTGGCAAGATTTAAGCCCTCAATACGCGTCAGCATTTCCTGCGCGGCCTTATTGGTAAAAGTCACCGCCAAGATCTGCCGTGCGTCTATGGCCTCGACTCCCAAGAGCCAGGCAATGCGTGACACCAAGACGCGGGTCTTGCCGGTGCCGGCTCCGGCGACAATTAACATATTTGAGCGCGGCGCGCCCACGGCCTGTTGTTGTTGCGCATTTAAGGAGCTTAATAAACTTACTTGCGTATTCATCAAGTTACGGCAAGGAGACCCCCGCTTCTTAAGCGGGGGAGGAATTGCCGCCCTCCTGGAATCTAATTTCTGTTAAATAGGTTCTGCGCTTCTCAACAAGCTTTAATTTCCTGCAGCTTACTCC
>JAHLFG010000008.1 GCA_018883895.1 Candidatus Anaerobiospirillum merdipullorum | reverse complement strand
AACTTGGATCAACATTCCGCGGTGCCTGTTTCCTGATAAGCGCAGTCCCCTGCGGGACTTAGGCTAGTCAACCTGGGCTTAAAGCTCTGCAGCTTCAAGCCCCCGCCTCTTTAGGCGGGGGTAGTTGACCTAAGGCACAGGCTTTTTAATCTGTCAGCCCGATCTGCGGCACGTTAATGCCGCAGATGAGAACAGCTTAAAGCTTAGAGCTTGACCTGCTCAATGCTATAGGTGCCATCGCTATGCGGCACAAAGCTTAAGCGATGGGTAATGCCGGCCGGGGCATCTTCCTGATGGTGGGAGACAAAGAGTAAGGAGGTGCGCCCATGCTCCATAAAGTAGGTCAAAAAGCCGCGCACTAAAGCACGTCCATAGGCATCTAAGCCCTGTAAGGGCTCATCGAGGATAAGAAGCGGCGGATTTTTTACTAAAGCGCGTACGATAAGCAAGAGGCGCTGCTGGCCAAAGGATAAGGTCTTAAAGGACACATGCTCCTTGTTGGCTAAATTAATAAGCTTAAGCCATTGGCGGGCTAACTTTAACTCTTCATCACCTGGGTGCTGATACAGGCCGATGCTGTCATAAAAGCCTGAGAGCACCACGTTAATTACCGGCGCGGACACGCGGTAGTCTAAATGTAAGGAGCCGCTGACATAGCCAAAGTATTTCTTAATATCCCAAATACTCTCGCCGCTACCGCGCTTAATGCCACAGACCGTCACATCATTGACATAGACCAAGGGATTATCGCCGGTAATAAGCGAGAGCAGGGTGGATTTACCCGCGCCGTTGGGGCCGGTTATTTGCCAATGCTCGCCTGGGTTTACCGTAAAGGTCAAATCCTGCAAGACCGGGCGATTGTAGGTGATATTGACATGCTTAAGACTCACCAAGGGACCATCGCGCAAGGGTAATAAGGCCAATTTTCCCGGGGCCTTGGGTAAATCCTGCATTTCAAGGTTGCCACAAAAGAGTAGGGTGCGCGCCTCTTCATCTTGCTCAATCTTCTCCTTGCTATCAAGTTTGACAATGGAGAGATCGGCGATGATGCCCAAGGCAGTTAAATCCTGCGGTATTTCATCCGGGCGATTGACGATAAGCACAATCGGCAATTCATAATTGCGATGCACATAGTCGATGATTTCCAGAAGATTCTTGCGCGTGGCCACATCCAAGGCATCAAAGGGCGTATCAAAGATTAAAAAGTCAGGCTTGGCGCCTAAGGCCTTAATGAGGAGCATACGCCGCCCTTCACCGCCTGAGAGGGTACGAATGGGGCGCTTAATTAAAGCGGCGGCATTGAGGGCAATGATGGCCTCATTGACGCTCTTGACGTCAAGGCCCTGTAACAAATCTTCACCGGTAATGCCGATCTCTTCCTTGGCCGTACCATTGTCGGTATTGCGCATATCATAGTCAGCCTCAAAGAGCTGTTGTTGCTTTTCAAAGGAGACGAGCTCAGTGTGCACGCCTTGCGGGGCGGTGCCGGAGAGGAGTTTAAGCTCGCCTGCCAAGGCGCGGGCGATGGCACTCTTACCACTGCCGTTTTGCCCGATGAGGACAATCAAATCGTGCGGCTTTAACGTGAGTTTAGGAATAGAAACTGTGAGTTTATCAGTAAGATAAAACTTTGCATTATCAAAATCTAACATCATTTTTTCCCTTATATGCGTGGGCAAAAAGAGATCTTGCTCTAAGCTTTGACATCAAGTTTTGCTGTTTTGTGATGCCATAGGCAAAATCAGAAGAATTATCTCCCGACGCGGGCAAATTTTTCTTAAATTTTAAATTGGGATAATAGCATGTGGGCCACCTGCTAAGGACAAAGTATGAAGAAAATCGAGAAGTTTAAAATTTTAGTGCTCTTAAAGCCGGGGGATAATCAACCTGCCATCGAGCGTGCCAATGAGTTTGCACGTTTTATGCCGGATATCGAGGTGACGGCCTGCCGCATTATTAATGAATACGATGAGCTGACGCGCCAGAATTTGGAACAGCAAACGATGCGCGAACTTGCAGCCATTGCCAAGGCCCATCCCAATATTAAGCATTTTGTGCCGCGCGTGCTTTTTGGCAAGAATGTGCCGGCCGCCTTTGTGGCAGAAGCTTCCGCCGGCGGGTATACCATGGCGATTATTTCGGCCAATAAGCGCAATCAGATTAAAGATCTCTTTGTCGCGCCAATTGACAGCCAAGTGATGCGCAGCATCACCATTCCGCTTTTAGTGGTCAAAGATGCCAATGCCCCGCAGCGCCTAGATCGCGTTATCTTGCTGGCCATTGATTTTGAGGAAGACAATCACGATCGCAAGCTTGATGCGGTGCTCTATCAGGCCGCCAAGATCTTTGCTGACGAATTTAATGGCGAAATTCATGTGGCCAACGTGGTCTCACCGTTAAATCGCGGCTATATGGGCGGTAATGCTAAACCCTCGAAGATCTTACATCCTGAGATGCCGAGGCAACGCAGCGATGTCCATCAGGACTTTGTCGAGGAATTTGCCAAACACTATGGCATTCCGGTGGAGCATACGCATGTGGCAATTGGGCGCGTAGATGAAGAGATCCCGCGGCTGTGCACCAAGCTTGAAGCACGCATGGTGTGCATGGGCTCGTCAGCCCGCTCCGGGCTACTCTCACCGATGAATAGCTCGGCCTCTGAATTGGTGCTCGAGCAAATCAAGGGCGACATCTTTATCGTCAATGAAGTGCAACAGTACTATGAAGATGAGGTAAAGCCGGCGTAGCTTTAATTGCAGAAGAGTTATTTATATCCTGCCACCGCTCTGGCGGTGGCAGGAGCGCTTTTAGCGCTTAGACATTAAATAAGAACTCGAACAGATCGCCATCCTGCACGATATAGTCCTTACCTTC
This sequence comes from Candidatus Anaerobiospirillum merdipullorum, assembly GCA_018883895.1. Lineage (GTDB taxonomy): Bacteria > Pseudomonadota > Gammaproteobacteria > Enterobacterales > Succinivibrionaceae > Avisuccinivibrio > Avisuccinivibrio merdipullorum. The sequence continues at coordinate 11,402 of JAHLFG010000008.1, read as the reverse complement.
CGAGCGTAATTTACCGGCCTCCTTGGCTCCAGCCTCACCGCCATATTTGATGAAATCTTCATAGGCAATGGTCTGGGCACGAATAAAGCCACGCTCAAAATCCGAGTGAATCTTACCGGCAGCCTGCGGGGCGGTGGCTCCGACCTTAACCGTCCAAGCGCGTACTTCCTTGGGACCGGCGGTAAAGAAGGTCTGCAGCCCCAGGAGCTTGTAACCTGCGCGGATCACGCGATTAAGACCTGGCTCCGTAAGCCCGAGGCTTTCCATAAATTCAGCTCTATCCGCCTCATCCATGGAGGCTAAATCAGCTTCAATGGCAGCTGACACTGGCACGGTAATGGAGTGCTCGCGATCGGCAATTTCTCGTACCTGATCTAAATAGGGATTATTTTCAAAGCCGTCTTCGGCGACATTGGCGATGTACATCACCGGCTTTAAGGTCAAAAAGGCAAAGCTCTTTAAGGCCACTAAGTCTTCTTTGGTGAAGGTAAGCTCACGCAGCATGCGCCCTTCTTCTAAGGCCGGCAGGCACTTTTCCAAGGCCACGACTTGGGCCAAAGCCTCTTTATCTCCCCCGGTGCGGGCGCGCTTTTCCAAGCGATTTAATGCCTTTTCACAGACATCGAGATCGGCAAGTGCCAGCTCCGTGTTGATAACGGAGATATCATCGGCCGGATTGACCTTGCCTGAGACGTGAATGACATTGGGATCGTCAAAGCAACGCACCACATGGGCAATGGCATCGGTCTCGCGAATATTCATTAAAAATTGATTGCCCAGGCCCTCACCCTTGGAGGCACCCTTAACCAAACCGGCAATATCGACAAATTCCATGGCCGCCGGCACAATCTTGGCGGGCTTGACGATATCGGCAATGGCCTGCAGGCGCGGATCGGGTACCGGCACGATACCGGTATTGGGTTCAATGGTGCAGAAGGGGAAATTCTCCGCTGCAATTCCGGCCTTGGTTAAGGCGTTGAATAAGGTAGATTTGCCGACATTAGGCAGGCCGACAATGCCGCAGTTAAAACCCATAGTTAAACCTCCGCAAAGCCGCTGGGCTTAAAGGAATTAATAAACGAGGCTGCACGCTCGGGCCCCTTGGTCATCAAGAGCGCAATGCCCTCTAAGGCATGGGCGCCGGCTTCAGCAATTAAGGCACGCTCGGCCGGGGCCGGACGACCTAAGACGAAATTGATGGTATCGCGCTTGGCATCCTTACCAATACCGATGCGCAAACGATAGAAATCCTGTTGGCCCCCTAAACTGGAGGCAATACTCTTAAGCCCATTATGCCCGGCCAAACCACCGCCAAATTTCAGGCGGATGCTACCAGGGGGCAGATCCATTTCATCATGGAGCACCAGGACCTCTTGCGGGGCAATGCGATAGAAGGTGCACAGAGCACCGACACATTGCCCGGATAAATTCATCAAGGTGGTGGGAAAGGCCAGACGCACCTCACAGCCGGCAACATTGCCGCGCCCTAAGATGCCAAAAAAGCGCTTTTCCTCATTCATACTGATGCGATAGGTATCGGCAAGGGCAAAGAGTAAATCACAGCCGCAATTATGACGCGTGCCCTGATATTTAGCTCCGATGTTGCCCAGACCCACAATTAATTTAATTTGCGATACGGCCAATCTCTACTACCTCTGCTAAAGCCGCGGCATTTAAACGTGCGCAGGCGGCTTTGACCGATAAAGTGGGGGTCAAATAAAAATCCGGGACAATTTCATTTAAGGGCACCAAGACAAAGGCGCGCTCGGTGGCGCGGGGGTGCGGCAAGCTAAGCTCTGGACTTGCAAGCTTAAGATCTTGATAGGCAATTAAGTCTAAATCTAAAGTGCGCGGTCCCCAATGGATGATGCGCTTGCGCCCCGCGGCATTTTCAATTCCCTGCAGACCGTGCAATAAATCAAGCGGGGAGAGCGTAGTCTCTAAGCTTAAGGCCAGATTTAAAAAATCCGGTTGCTCTACCAAGCCCACCGGCTTAGTGCGATAGAGGGCTGAGACTTTAAGCACGTGCCCTAAAGTCCTGAGCTGATGTACTGCTGTCGTCAGGAGCGCCTGACTGTCACCTAGGTTGGAGCCGGCGCTAATTAAAGCCAATGCCATTTAAGGTTCCAGATTCATCGCCGCACGCCAGGCCCGGGCACGCGCCAAACGCTCTTGTCGCTCTTTGGCCGTATCACTGTCAAATTGCTCTTGGGCGGCGCTAATGAGCTCGGCCTTTTGGGCTTGACTTAAATTTAAAGTACGGCGGGAGGACTTGCGCTCCTTGCGCTGTTTGCTCTTTTCGCGGCGTGACAGGCGTTTTTCCTCACGCTTAAGGCGCTTTTCTTCCTGCAGGGCTTTAAGCTTAACCATGCGCTCTTGCGCTTCATCATAATAGTGCTGCCAGAATTTGACGTAGGGAATTATTTCCGGCTCAAATTGGGCGCGTAATTTAATTAAGTCAAAAGCCGCGCGGAAAAGGCCTTTTTGGGCCACATTTTCAATTTCTGAGGCCTGCAGATTATCATCGGTGATTTGATAGACGATATGAATGAGGCGCTTGATGTCGCTAATAATGACCTGCGGAATGGCCGTAACGGTTTGCTGCGCATCTAAGGCCTGTTGGCAAGCTTCTTCGACTAAACGCGACTGCTCGGGCTTTTGCGGTGAGGATTGGAAATGTAAGGTCAGATCATTGACCAGCATTTCAATCTTGGACCACAAGAAGACCGTATAGAGAAAATGCGGCTTATTGCGCTTTTGTAATAAGGTGCGCTGATCAGAGCTCGTTAACGCATACTCCATGAAGCTGTCATATTTAGGCGTCCCAATAAAGTCATCTTGCCCAGGAAAGAGCAGGGGGAGAATATTGTAGCGCTTGAGCTCACGATAGCTTTGCAAACCATGGCCGGTTAAGAACAGCTTATTGACCTCATCGAACATGCGTGCATTGGAGATATTGAGCAATAAGGGGGCTAAGCGGCGAATCGGCTCTTCAGTGCGCTTGGCAATCTTAAAGCCCAATTTGGCCTTAAAACGAATGGCGCGAATCATGCGCACCGGATCTTCAGTGTAGCGCTTGTCCGGATCGCCAATGATGTCAATGATGCCATGGGTGAGATCATACAGCCCACCATGGAAATCAAGTAAGGTGAAATTATCAATGTCGTAGTAAATGGCATTGATGGTAAAGTCACGGCGTTGCGCATCATCTTCAATTGAGGTGCCGTAGCTATTGTCGCGCACGATCATGCCATTGCTATTTTCGATGGCATCGGCACTGTCGGTGCGGAAGGTGGTCACTTCGATGATTTCATTGCCATAGACCACGTGCACAATTTTAAAACGCCGCCCAATAATGCGCGAGTTCTTAAAGATGCGATGGACTTGTTCGGGACGAGCATTGGTGGAAATATCAAAATCCTTGGGGGCCTTGCCCAAGAGCAGATCGCGTACGCAGCCGCCCACTAAGTAGGCTTTAAAACCGGCATCGCGCAAACGATAGAGCGTGCGCAGTGCAACGGCAGGAATGTTCTTACGTGAAATTGAATGCTGCGAGCGCTCTAAGGTTAAAAGCGCCATGCCGCGCTTTCTGACCTGAGCTTTGTGCTGCTTTAAAATATCATCAAGGCCATAAAGTAGGGCAGAAATTTTCTTAATCCTCTTAATAATTAATAAAAATTGCGTTAAGGCGCATGCTGCGCTCTTACCTGCCTACGTTACTACCTGAGGCAGGAAAAAATTCATTATGGGCGAAAAATAACCGCGCTATTATACACCGCCGCGGCAGGGGAAAAAAGCAAGTCTAATCATCAAGCTCAATGTCATTATGGGCAATGGCATCAAGGTCAAAACGTTGGGCAACCACCGGCCAAATCTCAGCTGGGCTTAAGTGCGTAAGGCCCTGTGTATCTTGCCCCAAGAGCTTTAAGGTAAGCAAGATAGCCTCTGTGGGGCGGTAACTATCAAGCACCGGTGCGGCATGATTTTGCTTAGATAATTTGCCCCCGCCTTTGGACGTAATCAAGGGCAAATGCAAAAATTGCGGCGGCTTTTTGCCAAGGAGCTGATACAAATAAATCTGCAGCGGAGTGGAGGCTATGAGATCGCTGCCGCGCACCACCTCGGTGACCCCTTGGCGCAGATCATCGGTGACACAGGCTAAATTGTAAGAATAAACGCCATCTGAGCGCTTTAAGATGAGGCTATCGGGGATAAGTGGCACATGAATGCTCCCCAAACGCTCATCATAAAAATCGCGCGGGGCATCATGACAGTCCAGGCGAATGGCGCGACCACGCTTATAGGGCAAATTAAGCTGACGGCACGTGCACGGCCGTTCACGAATTTGGCGGCGACTGCAGGCACAGACATAGGCTTTGCCGGTTTTAATTAAAGCCTCCACGGTGGCCGCATAGGGACTTAAATCGCTACTTTGGATCAAGATCTCAGGAGCAAAGGCAAAACCTAAAGTCTTAAGATCAGCAATAATGGAGCCGGCATATTCGACTTTGCAACGCGGCCTATCGAGATCTTCAAGGCGCAATAAGCAACTACCGCCTGCCTGCAAGGCGCGCAGATAAGCTCCCGCGGCAGAAAGCAGCGAGCCTAAATGTAATCTGCCCGAGGGGGTGGGCGCAAAGCGACCTCGATACATGGGTAAACTTCCACGCAGAAAAAAACAGACGCCGGCACTCCGCTCATGCAGGCGGGATGCCGGCTTATTTATCTAACCTAAATTAAGCGCAAGCGCGCTTATAAAGCTTAAAGCCTAACACATATGGCAAGCTTACAGCGGTAAATTAACCTTCAAGTTGCTTTTCTTTGATTTCAGCTACCGCCTTGCACTCGACGCATAAATCAGCAGTCGGACGGGCCTCCAGGCGCTTAATGCCGATTTCTTCGCCGCATTGCTCACAATAGCCAAACTCATCACGGTCAAGCTTTTGTAAGGTCTTTTCAATCTTCTTAATGAGCTTACGCTCTCTGTCACGGGCGCGAAGCTCTAAGGCGAACTCTTCTTCTTGTGAAGCTCTATCGACCGGATCAGGGAAATTGGCCGCTTCGCTTTTCATATGACCGACGGTACGATCTACTTCGGATCTTAATTGATCACGCCAAGCCGTTAAAATTTTTCTGAAGTGCTCTTTTTGCGCTTCATTCATATATTCTTCGCCCGGCTTTTCGACATAAGGCTTTACGCCGGCAATCGCCAAGGGTCCCATCGATTCTAATGTCTCTTGCTGTGCGCTCATAATATCCTTCCTTATGATCCGCTCTTATCATGGTGCTAGCTTGCACTAACACCTGATGAATTACAGTTTCTAATTAATTAATAAGTACTAATCATTAAGCTGCTAAGAGCAGGCAGCTTGTAGCCGCTAAGGCTTTTTTACAAGGCAAAGATTATCCATAAAATCAAAGAAGATGACAAGTATGGCAAGCAGATCTTTGTGCATTGGGCGAGTTTTTTGCACCAGAAAGTGATATAGCTCAAAGATCGCAAATCTAGAGCGCTAAGGTATAATCCACCTTTATAGGCCATCTTCAGGTGGCAGGGCTTTTTAGACGATACAGGCTCCATCATGCAGGTTAATCATTCTTATTTTGGTGCAAACCGTCAGCACGCTTCAACTGCTTCACAGGGCGCGACTTTTCCTGCATCAGCGCAGGATGGCCAATTGGAGTCTTATCGCTATCATAAAGCTGCGGGCGAGCCCAATAGTGAAATTTTAGATTTCTCGCCGCGGGAAGATCGGGAGCCTTTATTTGGCGCCACGGCAGATGTCGCGGCGCACGCCAAAGTTGCAGCGCAGGAAGAGGGGACGCAAGCGCAGGAGACTTTTTATGCGCGCACCTTTGATGCCGCTGATTCTCTACCACCTATTCAACCAGGTGGAGGGGATGGCGGCAACGGGGGCGATGGCGGTAATGGCGGTGAGCCCCCACAGGATGATGATCCTAAGCCCAATGGTAAACCCTCATGGCGTCGGCGCCTTGCCAAAGCTTTAAGCATCTTTTCTTTAAAGCTGTGCTTGATTGGCGCGGGCATCATGATCTTGCTTTTTATCTACTTTGATTCGGTGGTGTTGTCAAAATTTGAGGTCGATGATAAGTGGGTCTTGCCGGCGGTGGTCTACTCCCGGCCGCTGGAGCTTTATCCGGATCAACGTCTGTCGCTTGAGCAAATGGTCTATGAGTTAAAGCTCTTAAAGTATCGGCAGACGGACAATCCGCAGCGTGAAGGGGAGTTTGCCGTCAACTATAAGACGCAAAAAATCGTGGTGATAAAGCGCCCCTTTGCCTTCCCGGAGGGGACGGAGGAGCGAATGTCGCTTCTCATTGCCTTTGATGGGCAACGCGTGACGCGCATCATGAACGCGGATTTAAAGCAAGATCTGGCCTATGTGCGCATGGATCCGGTCTTACTTGATCGCATTAATCGTATTGATCCCAAGGAAGATCGTATCTTTATTACCTTAGATGAGGTGCCGCAGGAATTAATCACCACCTTACTTGAAATTGAAGATCGCTCCTTTTACTCCCATATCGGCGTCAATTTCTTTGCCATTGGCCGCGCCTTTGTTAAAAACTTAATTGCCGGCCACGTGGTGGAAGGTGGCAGTACCATTACGCAGCAGTTGGTGAAAAATTACTTTTTGACCAATGAAAAAAGCTATACGCGTAAACTCAAAGAAATCATCATGGCTATCATCATGGATCATCGCTACACCAAAGATCAGATCTTAGAGGCCTATTTAAATGAAATCTATTTGGGGCAAAACGGCAATGCCGGCATCTATGGCTTTGGGCTGGCCTCGTATTTTTACTTTGGCGTGCCGGTCTCGGAGCTTTCTTTAGATCAAATGGCGCTCTTGGTAGGTCTTATCAAGGGCCCGTCCTATTACGATCCGTGGCGTCATCCTGACAATGCGCTTGAACGGCGCAATACCGTTTTGGCGGTGCTACGCAATCGCGGGCATTTGACGCAGGCGCAATGTGAGCAATATATGGCTTTGCCGCTACGCGTCATTGCCCGCGGCTCAATGAATTACTCCAAGACCCCGGCCTTTATGGGCCTGCTTAAACATGAGATCTCCACGCGCTTTGGTCCGGATTTCCTATCCGGCAACGGCATTCGTATCTTTACCTCGTTAGATCCGCAGGCGCAGGCGGCAGCTGAAAAAGCGGTGGCAGGAGAGCTGGATGCCATTGAAAAGGATTTAAAGATTAAGGGCCTGGAAGCTGCCATGCTGGTAAGCTCCTGGCGCACGGCCGAGGTCAGTGCGGTGGTCGGTAGCCGCACGCCCAAATACGACGGCTTCAATCGCGTGATTGAAGGCAGACGGCAAGTAGGCTCTTTGGCCAAACCCTTTGTCTATTTGACTGCCTTTGGACGGGGCTATCATTTAGGGAGCATTATCAATGACAGTCCGCTTACCGTGCGCCTGGCTGACGGTAAGTTATGGTCGCCTAAGAATGATGATGGCCGTTTTCGCGGCAAGGTGACGGTCTTACGTGCTCTGGCAAGCTCCATCAATGCCCCGACGGTGCGCATTGGTATGGCAGTGGGCCTTAGCAATGTGCGCGATACTTTCTACAAAGTGGGAATTAAACAAGACTTACCGCTGTATCCGTCCATGCTCTTGGGGGCCATGTCGCTTACGCCCTATGAGCTCAATGCCATGTATGCCAGCATGGCCACTGACGGTATTTATCAAAACTTAACCACCTTACGCACCGTGGTCAAGGATGGGCAAATTTTCTATCAACGCAAACCTGAGCGTGCTGAGCGTACTCTCGATCCGCGCGATACTTATTTAACCCTCTATGGCATGACTGAGGCCACACGCTCGGGTACCGGTAGGCGTCTGCATCAGGCCTTCCCCGAGGTGACCATTGCCAGCAAGACCGGTACCACCAACGATCAGCGCGATACCTGGTCCACCGGCATTGACTCGGATGAATTGGTGACCACCTGGGTGGGCTTTGATAATAACAAGCGCACTCCGCTGTACGGCTCGTCAGGACCGCTGCGCGTGTACACCGCCTATTTAAAGGAGCGTGGGGTTAATTCCTTGGAGTTAAAGCGCCCAGATGGCATTAAGTTTGTCAACTTTGACCGCAATGGGCAGGTGGTGGCCGATGGCTGTAATGAAAGCGGTTTGACCTTGTTGCCGGCGCGTGAGGATATGATTCAATACGTGCGCCCGTGTCGCTTAAATCAAGCCTATCCAGCAGGGCCGCAGGTGCAGGAATATATCCCGGGGCAAATGCCAACGCCGCAGCCGGCAACGCAGGCGACGCCTACTCCCAAGAAAAAGAAAGATGAGCTCAATGCCTTTGAGCGCTTCCTCTTGGGGCTGTAAGAGGCTTTAATCTTCTTCCTTGAGTTTGTTGCTATCCTTTTCCAAATTGCGCATATGCATATAGATGACATCGCGCGATATGTTAAGGATAGCGGCAATGCGCGTGACGGAAAAGAACAGTTTTGGGGCATGTGATAAGTAGAAGCAAAAGGGCGTTTTTTAGCGTGGGGAGGTAGCGGCGTGCCGGAGGTTTGCAGGCACGCCAAAGGCTTGAGGGCAAAGTTTGCCCTTCCTTACTTTATACGGTAGTTTTATCCGCAGGATCGGTGGCATTAAGCTCATAGCCAAAAGCCAGGATAAGCGCCATCAGCTCATCAAGCTTGGGCGGCAAGGCGTCATCAATGCTAGTGCCCAACTTATCTTCTAAGGCCTTATCTTGGGTAAGCTTGATGCCAAGCTTTTGGGCCAGGGCACAAATATCACCCTCAAGTGCCAGCGTTTGCCCGTGAAGATCAGCAGGGAGGGCGCTTTTAGTTGCGTTATGTTCCATCTTAAGCCTCGTTTAGATCTTTATCTGCCATCTGCGCTGCCTGCTCTACGTTAAGCTTTGGAGTGGGCATAAAGACATGCCCCAAGCGCACCGATAAGTCACAGCCATCAAAGCCGTGGGCCTCAAGCTTGGCCTGCAGGGCAGGTAAATGTGCCTGCACTTGTTTTAAGGCCGCCAAATTGGAGGTAATCACCTTTAAATGTAGCGTCGCGACCTGGCGGTGTACCTTAATATGCACCGGGCCCCAGTCTTTTAGGTCAAAGAAAAAGTTTAACTGCCAAACTGCATTGCCGGCCTCATCGTGCGTTGGTTTTACATTAAAGCCGCCTTCAGCGCCGCCTGCGTACAAAGGCGGTAGGGGCATGTAAGTTGCCAATAAGGCACTCAGATGATCCTGGGAGGGTGCTAACTGTTGCAAGCGCACAATCTGTCCGCAGGTGACGGCAATCATGCTTTCAAGGGCGTGAGCTGGCGTGCTACTAGTAAGCTTTAACAGGGTAGCAAGACTTGACGCTAAGGCAGGATTACTTGCCTGATATTTTTGCACCATGGGCGTAAGGTCGTGTCCTGCTTGCGCAAGGCGCAGGCAAAGTAGCGCTAAGGTCCATTGTTGCAACGCTTGGGCCTGCGGAGCCTGAGAGCTTAAGGGCTCAAGGATAAATGAAAGCCACTGCCGCAAGGCTTTTTCTTCGTTAAGTGGGATGAGCAGGGCCTGCTTTAAGGAAGAAATTTGGGCGATAACATCCTCTTTTACGCTACCTGATGTTGCTATCTTATCTAAAGTGTAAAGCAGATGCTGCAGTGAATCGCTGCGCGTCACCTTGATTACAGGCATATCCTCAGGTGCGCTAGAGCCTGCTGCAGGCTGACTACTCTTGCCACTAAACAGGGAGGCAAACAAACGTTTAAATAAACCTAGCTCGGGTCTAGGGCTAGGTTTTTCAGACGTGCTTACTGGCGCCTTAGCTGGGGTGGCCGGCTCAAGCTTCATAGCATCGACCACGTCCTCTTTACGTGGTAAATCTGTTGTCTCCGGCAGGAGCGGCTCCTGCTTTAGAGTTGGCGTTTGCGCCGCGACATCGTTTTCCTCTTTAAACTCATCCCCAGGTACGGTATTTAGCAAGGTGGCTAAAGCCTGCTGGGAGCTGTCATCGGCCGTAGCAGTTTCAGGGGAGGACATGGGCTGCAAGGCAAGATCGGCAGGTGCTGACAGCTGCGCACTCGCTGGGGACGTGTTATCTGCGTTGGGCTGAGCGCTCTCTTGCTCCTTACCTTCTTCAGGCGTGCTGTCAGATAGGGCAATCTTTGTCTCTGATGCTGGCATATCGGTGGCAGCCTGCTCATCTGCTGGATGAACCAATGTTGCGCTGTCTGTTGATGGCAGTGTAGCGTCGTTAGTTTGCGTCGGCGCGGCGCTTAAATTTAGTGTGGTCTGCTCTTGCGCGCAGGTGTCATGTAAGAGCATAGCCTCAATATCATCATAGGTGTTCTGATTGGATGGCGTCGTGCTTTGACCCGGAGCCGGGGCAGGAGCGGGTACTTCATGCTCGGCGCGCTGTAATTCGTGGGCACAGAGCTTAAGGAGCAGATCTTCATCTTGATAGGCCGGGGTGGCAGCCTCGTTGGTCTGCGGTGCGCCATCAGCTGTGGGGGTATTGATGGTAGCTAGAGGCTCTTGCGCGCTTGGTAGGCTGGGCGCTGGTTGTGGTGTATCAAGAAGTGCCGGGGTGCGTGCATGGATGGCCGGTTGGGCCTCAAGTTGTAATTGCTGAGCGCGTAATCGTGCTGCGGCGGTTTCCTTGGCAGTGCGTAAAGCCTCTTCTTGCATGCGCGCAATCTCAGCTTGTAATTTAACGATTTCTTGCTGGGCCTTGAGCAAATTGGCTTGAGCGGTGGCGATATCTTCTTCCAATTGCGCTTGCGTGTGCATTTGCTCCTTAATGCGCTTTAAGGCGTCGGCACTTAACTTTTCTGCGTTTTCAAGCAGGGCATTTGAAGCCTGGATGCGGATAGTCTGCAGGGATGGACTTGCCTTGGTGAGCGCAGGCTCTCTTGGTGAGGTAAGCTGTTCAGGCTCTGCCGGCGCTACCTTAGTTTCTATGGCGGCGCGACGGGAGAGTTTAAGTTCAGCCTCGCGTAAATGATCGACAGCGGTCTTGGGGGAGAGGGTATGCTTTAACACTTCCTCGGCACTTTGGGCTGGGCTTTGCGGTAAGGTGGCCGGATTGGGTAACTTGCCTTCGGCGGCCAAACGCTGGCGCTCTTGGCGAAATTGTTGTTGTAAACGTGAAGCGCGGGCGGATAATTCTGACAAACTCAAATGCCCGTGCTTGGCAGCAGACAGTGCCGGCAGGTCTGGCTCATCTTTAATCTCGGGCATAAAGGAGCGCTCTGAGGCCTGTGGGGTAATTGTCAGCGTTACCGGCTCATCGTCCTTTAAGGTTGTATCAGGCATTAAATTGCCCTTTTTGGCCGTAGCGGCTGCTTTGGTGATAAGGTCGCGGATGCGCTGTGACATCTGCGCTTCTTCTATCTCCGTGCTGGGA
>JAHLFG010000007.1 GCA_018883895.1 Candidatus Anaerobiospirillum merdipullorum | reverse complement strand
GGAGTAAGCTGCAGGAAATTAAAGCTTGTTGAGAAGCGCAGAACCTATTTAACAGAAATTAGATTCCAGGAGGGCGGCAATTCCTCCCCCGCTTAAGAAGCGGGGGTCTCCTTGCCGTAACTTGATGAAAGAGGAAAAATATGCCATTGGAGGGATGAGTTGTGCCGCTTGTGCCGGACGGGTGGAGCATGCCGCCGGGGCACTTAATGGTGTCAGCTCTTGTCGGGTAAACTTACTGCAAAACAGTATGACCATCAGTTATGATGAAACTAAGGTCAACCCCAGTTTAATTGCCGCCGCGGTTAAAAGCGCAGGTTACAGCGCCACTTTGGCAAGTGGGCAGGCTGCCGCCCCCAGCGCTGACAAGGAGCTGCGCGCGCAAAAATACCGGTTGATTGCCTCATTTATCTTCACCTTGCTGTTAATGACGGTGTCGATGGGGCCGATGCTAGGCTTTGTGCTCATGGCCGATGCGCAAATGGCCGCCTGGACACAGGCTCTCTTGGCGCTTATCGTGATGGTTTTGCAGCGCCAATACTTTATCCGCGGCTTTAAGGCCTTGGGGCATTTGGCTCCCAATATGGACAGCCTGGTCGCTTTAGGCTCGGCCGCTTCCTTTATCTATTCGCTCTATCAAACGCTCAAACTAAGCTCCGGCATGGATAGCATGCTCTTGCATCAGGCCTATCCTTTGTACTATGAGTCGGCGGCCACCATTTTGTGCTTGGTGGGCATTGGCAAATATTTTGAGCATAAGGCCAAGGTTAAAAGCACGCAGGCTATTGCCAGCTTAATTGACCTAAGCCCCAAGCTCATTCGTGTGCGCCGTGCGGGCAAGGAGCAATTATTAAGTCCGCAGGATGTGGTCATCGACGATATTGTCTTAGTGAAAGTAGGTGAGAGCATTGGCGTAGATGGTATGGTGACCGCCGGCGGGGGCTTTGTCGATCAAAGCTCGCTTACCGGTGAAAGTTTGCCGGTGAAAAAACAAGTGGGCGCTAAAGTGCTCTCCGGGACCATGCTGACGCAGGGCTTTATTGAGCTTAAAGCTCAGGCGGTAGGTGAGAACACCACCTTTGCTCAAATCCTAAAGTTCATGGATGATACCGTAAGCCAAAAAGTACCGATTGCGCGTTTGGCCGATACTATCGCCTATTACTTTGTGCCGGCAGTGATCTTGCTGTCCATCATTACCGGGGCGGTATGGCTTAATTTTGCCCCCTTTGCGCAGGCACTTAATTTTGCCTTATGCGTCTTGGTAGTCTCCTGCCCCTGTGCCTTAGGTTTGGCCACGCCGACGGCGGTGATGGTCGGTACCGGCAGGGCAGCTAAAATGGGCATTTTATTGCGTAAGCTTGAAGTGCTCGAGGTGTTAAATCGCGCGACCACGGTTATCTTTGATAAAACCGGCACTTTAACGGCCGGGCAATTACAATTAGTAAGCACTACGTCAGCGCGCCCGGGGCTGGACGGTTTTGCCACGATGCTGACCTTTAGTTTGGAAAGTCACAGCGCCCATCCCTTGGCGGCAGCCTTAGTGCGCTCCTTGGGCGCTAAGGTTAAGACGGCTCTGCCGGTCGATGATTTCCGTACGGTCGAAGGGCGCGGGATTCAGGGCGTCATTAGTGGGCAGACGTATTATTGCGGGCATTTAAAATGGGTGCAGGAAATGATCCCGCAGGATGATCCGGCTTTGCCGGCGGCAACTGAATTAAGCGTCAGCAGTGAAGCTCAGGGCTTGGTGGTCTTGCATTTATTTACCGCCCAGGGCCTGCTTGCAAGCTATGTCCTAGGTGATAGTTTAAAACCCGATGCTCCGGCCTTAATTGCAGCCTTGCATGCCCGCGGCCTTAAGTGTTTGATGTTAACCGGTGATAGACAGGCTGCCGCGGCCTTTATCAGTAAAAAATTAAACCTCGATGGTTTTCAGGCCGAGCTTTTGGCCGCTGACAAATTGCAGGTGATAAAAGACTTACAGCATCAAGGTGAGCGCGTGGTGATGTTAGGCGACGGGGTGAATGATGCGCTATGTCTTACGCAGGCTGATGTCGGCATTGGCGTGCATGGGGCCAGTGACATCGCCGTCTCAGCCTGTGATCTTATTTTAATGAACGATAAGCTCATGACTTTAGATAAAGCGCTAACTTTATCTAAGCTTACTTATCGCAATATCAAAGAAAATCTATTCTGGGCCTTTATTTATAATGTGCTGACTATTCCGCTGGCAGCTGGTTTGTTCTATCCGGCTTTTGGCTTAGAGTTAAGTCCGATGCTCGCGGCCTTGTTGATGTCGCTAAGCTCCATTTGTGTGGTCAGCAATGCCCTGCGGCTTAATTTTGTAAACTTAGGTAGTAATGGGGAAGCGCATAGCACCCCTAGCGCTACTACAGATGAGGAGATAAAACTTATGACTAAGGTAATTTCGATTGAGGGCATGCATTGCAATCATTGCACTTCCTCCGTACAGCAGGCTTTAAGCGCCTTGCCGGGGGCTAGCAATATCAGCGTGTCGCTAGAGCACAAGTGTGCCTCCGGTGATTTTGCGGCCACTCTGTCCGATGACATGTTAAAGGGCGTGATTGAGAGCCTGGGCTTTAAGGTCACCGCGATTACGCAAGGGTGATAAAAGCTTGCATCAATGCTGTAGATGAACGGCAATGGCCTATAATAAACGCGGTTTAGTAATAGCGTTTTATGCACATCGAGGAATTTTAAATGTGGGATTATTCTGACAAGGTCAAAGATCACTTCCTCCATCCGCGCAATGCACGTGTGATGGCGGATGCCAATGCGGTAGGCGACGTCGGCTCCATTATTTGCGGCGATGCCTTACGCCTCATGCTGAAGATTAATCCGGTTACCAATGTGATTGAAGATGCCTCCTTCCAGACCTATGGTTGTGGCTCGGCCATTGCCTCATCCTCGGCTTTAACGGAGATGATTAAAGGTAAGACGGTTGAAGAAGCACAAAAGATTACCAATCAGGATATTGCCGATTACTTAGATGGTCTGCCCCCGGAAAAGATGCACTGCTCGGTGATGGGCCGTGAGGCTTTAGATGCGGCGGTGGCCAACTATCATGGTAAGAGCTATGAGCAGGCACATGACGATGGTGAGATTGTCTGCCATTGCTTTGGCGTCGGCATTAATAAGATTAAGAAGGCGGTATGGGAAAATCATTTAACCACCGTCGAAGAAGTGACCAATTACACTAAGGCCGGTGGTGGCTGTCAGTCCTGCCATATGCGCATTGAAGAGATTATCGATGAAGTATGGATGGATCTTGAAAAGTGTGGCGTGGCGCGTCCAGGCTTCGTCCCGACTCCGCTTGAAGGCATTAAGATTGCCACTTCCACCGCTCCGGCTCCTGCAAGTGCGCAAAGTGCTCCGGCGGCCTTTGATAGCAAGAGCGAAGCCTCTCCGTATTTTGCTCAGGTCAAGGCGGTCTTACAGACCTTTAATGATGGTCTGCCAGCCGATGGCTCGGAGGTGGTTTTCGTGGGTATCGATGGCACCACGGTGCAGGTTAAATTAGAAGGCCCGGCCGGGGAAGGCATGATGGCGGAAATGACCTTAACCTTCCTTGACAAGAAGCTCAAAGAGGCTGCAGCCGAGCTTGCGGTCAAGCGCGTCTAGCTTTAGAACATAGGATTTTAGTGTATGGATAGCAAAAATTTAGGCGAGGGTTTGGGCGGCACCTACTTAGATAATAACGCCACCTCGCGCATTGCTCCGGAAGTCGTGGAAGCGATGATGCCGTACTTTACGACTTATTATGGTAATGCCTCCTCGCAACATGGTTACGGTTTACCGGTAGACAGAGCCATTGCCAAGGCCCGTGAGCAGGTAGCGGATTTTATTGGGGCAGCTTACCCTGATGAAATCATTTTCACTTCCTGTGCCTCTGAGTCTGACAATACCGCGCTGTGGACTTCGCTGTGGACGCAGAAAAATAAGAATGAAATCGTCACCACCAAGGTTGAGCATCCGGCCATCATGGACACCTGCGCCTTTTTATCCACCCATGGGGTGAAGGTGCATTATTTGGATGTCAATCGTCAGGGCGATATTGAAAGTGATAAGTTTGAGGCGCTACTTAACGAGCGTACGGCACTGGCCTCCATTATGTGGGCTAACAATGAGACTGGTAATGTCTATCAGGTGCCGCAACTTGCCGAAATTGCCGCCAAGCATCATGTAGTCTTTCATACCGATGCGGTGCAGGCAGTAGGCAAGATCCCGGTGTGCGTCAAGGACTATCCTATCAATATGCTCTCTTTCTCCGGCCACAAGATTCATGCGCCCAAGGGCATTGGCGTGCTCTATGTGCGCCGGGGCACGCGCTTTATTCCCTTCATTCACGGCGGGCATCAAGAGCGCGGGCGTCGTGCCGGTACCGAAAATGTGCCTTACATTGTAGGTTTGGGCGTGGCCTGTGAGCTTGCCAAAGCGCATATGGATGAGCTCAATACCCGCGTGCGCGCGCTGCGCGATAAGTTAGAGCAGGGTATTTTGGCTACCATTCCAGAGTGCATGGTGATGGGTGATGAGGGCCATCGTACCCCCAATACCTTAAATATCGCCTTTAAGTATGTTGAAGGTGAGGCCATTTTATTAATGCTCAATGAGTATGGCATTGCCGCCTCTTCAGGCTCGGCATGCAGCTCCGAGTCCTTAGAGCCGTCGCATGTGATGCAGGCCATGGAGATCCCGTTCTCAGCCGCTCACGGTACCATCCGCTTCTCGCTGTCGCGCTATACCACGCAAGCGGACATCGATAAGACCTTACAGGTGCTGCCGGGCATTATTGCCAGATTGCGTGAGCTCTCGCCGTATTGGAATCAAAATAAGCCGACCATTGCGCAGGCCGATCACGTCTTTGACCCCGATAGTCAAGAAGTGCGCGCTTAATTTAAAACCGCACGTGACTGTAAAGCCGCCGCCTTAATGCACATAATTAGTGCATTTTGCGGCGGCTTAGTTTTTTCTCCGGCGCGCCGTGCATTAGAATAGGGCTAAAGGAGATAAAAATATGGATTACAGTAAGCTCGTCAATGGCGGCTTGGCCCGCCTCAAGCCTTATCAGGCTGGTAAACCGATTGAAGAAGTACAACGTGAATTAGGTCTTAGCGACGTCATTAAGCTCGCCTCTAATGAAAACCCCTTAGGCATGAGCCCTAAGGCCATTGCCGCGGCGCAACAGGCGGTGGTCAATTGCCACTATTATCCTGATGCCAACGGTTATTATTTAAAGCAGGCTTTAAGTGACAAGTTTGGCTACGATCCGGCTTGTCTTACCTTAGGGGATGGCTCCAACGAGCTTATCAATTTAATTTTCCAATGCTTTGCCAACCCGCAGGTCAATGTGGTCTTGCCGGAGCTGTCCTTTATCGTCTATCCGATGGAAGCTACGGTGGCCGCAGCCGAAATTCGCACCATCCCGCTTAAAGATTACTTTATTGATACCAAGGCCTTACTTGAGGCCATTGATGATAAGACGCGTTTGGTGGTCTTGGCCAATCCGTCCAACCCGGCCGGTACCGCGCTTGACTATGACACCTTAAAGGACTTTGTCAGCAAGGTGCCGGAGTCGACCTTAGTGGTTATCGATGAGGCCTATAACGAGTATCAAACCACCGCCTATGTCGATACGGCCAAGTGGATTGAGGAATTTCCTAATCTCTTAGTCTGCCGCACCTTCTCCAAGGCCTATGGCTTAGCTGGTTTTCGTATTGGCTATATGGTCTCTAATGCGCAGATTGCCGCGCTGATTAATACCTTACGCGCGCCCTTTAACGTCAATGCTGTCGCACAGGCGGCCGCCATTGCCGCGTTAAATGACAGTGAGCATTTACACAAAGTGGTGCAGGTCAATAATGCCGAGCGTGAGCGTTATGCAGCTTACTGCAAGCAGCAGGGACTTAAAATGATCCCCAGCTCCGCCAATTTCGTGGCCGTGGATTTTGCCCGTGACGCGCAGCCTATCTATCAGTATCTGTTAGAGCATGGCGTAATTGTCCGTCCGGTCAAGGGCTATGGCCTTGATACCATCTTGCGTATTTCCATCGGCACCCCGGAGCAAAATGACAAACTCTTTGCGCTCCTGACCCAATATCTGCAAGAAAATCCGCTTAAGTGAGTGTAGGCATGGATACTTTAAGCATCCCAAAATTAAGCGCCATTCATGGTACCTTGGCTTTGCCGGGCTCTAAGAGCCTGTCCAATCGCGCGCTCTTGCTTGCTGCCTTGGCACAAGGTACTACCACCTTACATAATGTGTTGCGCTCAGATGACACGCAACGCATGTTGGAGGCTTTACAGGCGCTGGGCGTCGCGCTAACAGAAGATGGCACCACCATTACCGTCACAGGTTTGGGCGGCGCCTTTAAGTGCCCCGGGGAAGAGTTAACCCTCTTTTTGGGCAATGCCGGCACGGTGATGCGTCCGCTGACCGCGGCTTTGGCCTTATCGCAAGGCAGCTTTGTGCTCACCGGCGAAGAGCGCATGTGCCAGCGGCCGATTGGGCCCTTGGTGGAGGGTTTAAAGCGCTTAGGTCTTCACCTTGAGTACTTAAACAATGACGGCTATCCGCCGCTGCGCATTGTTGGTGGTCAGGTCAGCGCGCGCCATATTGCCATCCCGGGAGATACTTCCTCGCAATTTATCACCGCGCTCTTGATGGCAGCTCCCTTGGCAGGCGGTCTTACCATTGAGGTGGAAGGAGATCTCATCTCCAAGCCCTATGTGGAGATGACCTTACGCTTAATGGCGCGCTTTGGCGTGCAAGTAGAGCGTGTTGGTTGGCGCAGCTTTGCTGTGCCCGCTGCTACCTATGTAAGTCCGGGGAATTTCCTAGTTGAAGGCGATGCCTCGGCGGCCACTTATTTCTTAGCTGCCGCGGCCATTGCAGGCGAGATTACGGTCGAGGGCTTGGGCGCACACAGTGTGCAGGGCGATGCGGCCTTTGTGGACGTCTTGGCGCAGATGGGCGCGCAAGTTGAGGTCAAGGAGCACAGCATTACGGTGCATCAAGCGCCGCAGGGACTGCAGGGCATTGACCTTGATATGAACGATATGCCCGATGCGGCGATGACCTTGGTGCCGTTGGCGCTCTTTACTAAGGGGCCGGTAGTGGTGCGCAATGTCGGCAGCTGGCGTGTCAAGGAAACAGATCGCCTCGCGGCCTTAAGCACTGAAATGGCCAAATTGGGCGTAAAGGTGGACTGTGGTGCCGATTACATTGCCGTAGATGGTAGCGTGCGCAATGCAGCCTACCCGACCTTTGCTACCTATAACGATCATCGTATGGCCATGGCGCTGTCCTTATGCGCCTTTGACCGTCCGGTGGTGATTGCTGATCCCAAGTGCACCCACAAGACCTATCCGCAATTCTTTACGGACTTCTTATCTCGTTGCACGCAGGCCTAAGGCGGGATAACGCAAAGTAAACAGGCAGGGTTTGACCCTGCCTGCTTGCCGCAACTTCAAATGCTTAAACTTAAACTATTGCTTAGCTTTATTGGTGGTAGGTCTTTCGGCGCGCATTTTCTCCAGCACTTCCTGCTTAATGCGCTCAATGGTCTCTTGACGCTTGGCATCGACCTGCGCCTTGGCATCGCTGTGCGGATTGGTCCGCATTTGTGCCGGGGCTTTAAAGTATAAGAAGATACTCATGAGCACTAAGAGTGAGCCGGCGATGGGGAAGATGTAGGATAGGCCAATGAAGGTGGCCAAGGCGCCGCCTAAGAGCGGTCCTACCGTGCCGCCAATTTGTTGGGCCGAGAACAGCAGCCCAAAGGCGGTGCCACGCTGTGCCGGATCGGTGTGCATAATGATCATCGAATTGGCTGACGGGAAAATACCGGAGAAGCCTAAGCCTACGATAAAGTTTAAAATGGCAAAGGGAATTAAAGTGCTGGGGATAAACTGCGAGCAGATGAGCACCCCGGCGGCAAAGAGCGAAATGATCTCCGTTTTAAAAAAGCCGTGGGCTTGACCTTGCCGGCCCCAAATCGGCGCGGCGATGGCGCCGGCAATGCCGGAGAAGGAGAACACAAAGCCCGAGACCATCATCAGGTTTTCTTGCGTGCCGCGTAATTGACCGATGTATAAGGTCATGATGGGCTGCAAGAGCAAGATCACCATATTGGTAAGCCCGGTGCACAGTAAGAGCATGCGGATGGTCGAGCTGTGCAGCAAGGCCCGATAGGGAGAGGTTTGCGCCTTGGCGTTTTTACTTGGGGCAGGGGCTACTTGGCGCGGCGGCTCTTTAATAAAGAATAGGGTTACTAAGGTAATGAGCGTTAAAGCGCCACCGGCGATAAAGAAGGAGACGCGCATGCCAAAGGTCTCGGCCAAAATACCGCCAAAGAGCGGGCCGATAATACCACCACAAATATTGGCCGATTGCATCACGCCCATGCTAATGCCGACCTTGGCCTTGGGGACATAGGCGGACATTAATGACAAGGAGGCCGGCCACAAACCGGCGGCAAAGCCCTGTAAGATGCGCACGCCAAAGAGCTCAAGCGGCGTGGTGACGATACCACAGAGAAAATAGGCAACCGCAATTAAGGCTGAAGAGCGCATGACCATGAGCTTGCGCCCCTTACTGTCTGACATCTTGCCCCATACCGGCGCCATCACGGCGGTGACAGCAAAACAGACAGCGAAAATGGCACCGGTCCACATATTGACGGTTTCAGGATCGGCATGCAAATCGTTGGCGAGGTATAAAGGCAGGAACGGAATTAGCATAGTGTAGCTGGCACTCATCAGTACCACATTGCAGGTAAGAATGCCCAGTACTACTTTCCAATGCATCATACGGCGACCTATAACGTAAACAAATCAGGGAGATTTAGAGGTCAGATCATTATAAGCCAAAGTGTGAACTTAATCACCCCAGGAGCAGAAAAACAATCTCACCACAAGCTCTTGAAAAGCAAATTAAAAGTGCAAAAACTACTTAAATGTAAGTAAAGGGATGGTAAATGCGCGGTAAAGCTACGGTAAAACTCCTAAGCCTGAGGCTTAGGAGCACGTGCGAGGCTTACTTAACTTTATGCGGGAAAAATTGCCGTAAAATTTCGACACTATCGCGCGGGCCGAACATACTGCCCAAAATTGCGCCGCCAAAGCCTGCCAGACAGCCCCAGACAATATTGTGAAAGCCCCATAAATTTACTTTAAAGATAGAAAAGAGCGTGTAGACCCCCAGGCCCAAGAGCACGCTTATCAGCGCGCCGCGGCGATTCATCTTGAGGGAAAAAAGTCCTAACACCATCGGCCATAAAAAGGCACTTTCCAGCCCGCCAAAGGCAAAGAGATTTATCCACGCGACAATGTCCAAAGGATAGAGCGCAAGCACAATGCAGACGATGCCAATGAGCAGGGTCATAAATTTGGAGAGCTTTTTAGCTGCTGCATCAGGGCAGGGGTGACCTGCGGCCTGTAAATACAGATCGCGCATCACCGCCGAGCAGGCGGCAATTAAGAGCGAGCTTACCGTACTCATGGTGGCAGCCAACGGGCCAATGATGGTAATGCCGGCCAACAGCGGATGCATATGGGTGACAATTAAGGTCGGGATTAAGGCATCACTGCCCGAGGCGGGTAATTCATCGACCAGGGCGCGCGCGTAGACGCCCAATAAGGTAAGACCTATCATCAAGGCGCCACAGACAATGGTGGCCACCAACATCGCCTGATGTAAGTCAGCCGTCGAGCGATAGCTCATGCAACGCACCATCGATTGCGGCAGACCCACCGTGCAAAAGCCCACTAAGAGCCAGGCGGAAAATAGTAGCGACAGGGGGAGCGCCCCACCGGCATTAAAGGTAAGCAAGGTGCTGTGGCCACTGTCATCTAAGGAGGTGGTGGCAAGCTTATCCATAATGGCACTAAGTCCGCCACCGTCACTGATAATGACCCCGCCCAATAAGAACATGCCCACTAACATCAATATGGCACAGACTACATCGGTAAGCACCACTGCACGAAAGCCCCCGGCTGTATAGAGCACCGTCACCGCGGCAAAGAGCAAGAGCCCGGCCTTATAATCAAGACCGGTGATGGCGGCAAAAATCTGGGCGCCACCGACAAATTGACCGACCGTAGTAGCCGAGAAGAACACTAAGAGCACGAGCGATAAGATGATGCACAGACTGCGGCTGTTAAAGCGGGCATAGAGCAGATCAATGACGGTTAAAGATCCGGTGCTGCGCGACAGTAGCGCCATCTTCTTACCTAAGATGCCTAAGATTAAAAAGCCGGTGATAATTTGCGGCGCGGCAAAGACCACCCAGCCCAAACCATAGCCCCAAGCCAGGCCCGGACCTGAGACATAGGTGGAAACAGAGCCATAGGTTGCCACTAAGGTCATGGCCAAGACGATACCGGAAAGTGAGCGGCTGCCTAAAAAATATTCGGCCTGAAAGTCGCGACTGTCTTTAAGGCGATGACTACTGCGATAGCCGATAAAAAGTAATAGGGCTAAGAACAGTACCACCGGTAGCAGTACGGTTAGAGCTTGCATGTAAGTTTCCTGTTTTACTAATCAGTCAAGACTGAAGTTGCGCATCACGTGGCGGACTAAGAACCATACCACCACAATGGAGAGAAAGTAACCGCCAATGCAACTTAACATGAACCACAGTGGCATCGCCAACAGGGTGAGGCTACTGTCTTTAAACAGATAAATGGTGAGCCAAAAATAGGCAGTAATAAAGAGCGCGGCAATGAAGTTGGCGCGCGCTTCTTTATCAATTTGGGCAAATTTTGCCGCCTGCCCCGTGAGGGGCAGGTCAGATTTAGTTTTGGCCATTAGGCTTATCCTGCATCGTCGTTTGTAAATTACGAATAAAGGCGCAGATATCCTTGCCAATAGCCGGGTGGCGCATCGCGTACTGAATAAAGGTTTTGACATAACCTTCTTTATTGCCGCAATCATGGCTTTGCCCGACGATGGCATAGGCATTGACGTTTTCAATCTGCATTAATATATCAATGGTATCGGTAAGTTGGAACTCGCCACCGGCACCTAAGGGGGTGCGCTTGAACAGCGGCCAAATTTCAGCCGGTAATACATAACGGCCGACCACCGCATAATCAGACGGCGCTTCATCGATAGAAGGCTTTTCGACAATGCTCTTTATCATCACATCTTCGCCTGGATTGGGGTATTGCCCTTGTAAATCGACGATACCATAAGAGCTGACCTCATTGTGCGGGACCTTTTCGACCATGATTTGTGCGGTGCCGGTTTCCTCAAAGCGCTTGACCATGGCCGCTAAGTTATCCTTGGTCGGATCGGCTTTGGCATTATCGATAATGACATCCGGCAGCAAAATGGCAAAGGGGTTCTTGCCGACAATCGGGGTGGCGCACATGATGGCATGGGCCAAACCCTTAGCCTCGCCTTGGCGCACGTGCATGATGGTCACATCCTTAGGGATGATGTTTTGCACTTCGGCAAGGAGCTGGCGCTTGACGCGTTTTTCTAAGGTAGCTTCTAATTCAAAGGAGGTATCGAAGTGGTTTTCAATGGCGTTTTTGGAAGAGTGCGTGACCAGCACAATATTCTTAATGCCGGCTGCCACCGCCTCAGATACCACGTACTGAATGAGCGGCTTATCAACTACGGGGAGCATTTCCTTAGGAATAGCTTTCGTGGCCGGCAGTAAACGGGTGCCTAATCCTGCCACCGGGATGACAGCGTATTTGATATTGCCGTAATTCATATCAGGCATAACTTCGTCTCCTTATTTCTTCGTGACCTTATATTATTTGCCATCCTCAGACTTGACGGCAAAGAGTTCGGGATTGCGGCGTAAGAGATATAAGCCACAGCCCAAGGCAAAAATAAAATTTAAAATGGCGTTACCAAAAGTTTTGTAATCTACCCACCAATCCTCGGCCTCTTGCGGGGTGATGCCCAAGAGATCGGGCAGGCAAAAAGCAATAATGACATTAATGCCGGCGGCAAAGGTAAAAAATCCAATCCACAAGCGCCCTAAGGTTAACCACGCGCTAGCAGGCAGTTGGATCTCTTGCCCAAACAGATAGGCAAAGGGATTTTTCTTCAGTAGCACCTGACAGATAAAGATGGCTAGGGCCAAAATCAGATTGACGGCGGTAATCTTCCATTTGATGATTTGTGGATCGTTAAGCAGGACCGTCGGCAGGCCAAAGAGCACTACCGCGACGGTGACGAAAATCTGCATGCGCGAGACTTTACGATAGAGCAGATACTGCAAGACAAAAGCGGCGACCGCTGAGCCGACGATGACCGCCGTGGCTAAGATAAGGTCGGAGGTAAGTTTGTAGGCGGCAAAGAAAGCAATGGCCGGAGCAAACTCTAAAATCTTCGGAAGCATGTTTATCCTACAACAGTAAATTAGATTAACTTACGCATTATACCCTAAGCCTTGCGCATAACTGCGCCTGCAGGCGCACTAAGGGCAATAAACTTAAGTAGCTTGCAGGTAAAGTGCAAGCGGGAAGATAAAAGTGAAAAGTTTGGGCCGTACACGGCTACCTCTACTTAGGTAACCGTGCGGTAAGCAAAAAGATGGGTTTAGACGGGGCTTATTGTTGCTGCGTCATCACGGTTTGGCACTTGACGATAAATTGCTGCACATTTTGCAATTTGGCAGTATCGGTCAGGCCCTGCATTTGCTTGGATAATTCGGTCATAAATTCCGGATTGGTGCACAATTCCACCGAAGGCTCCGGCAGATTGTTTAAGTCAACTTCCACGGCCAAAGCGGTGGTAGCGGTGAAAAGGCCCAAGGCGGCTAAGGCTAAGTACTTCATAAAGACTCCTTAAAATAAAAATACCTATGTCCACCTTAGCACATAAAAAAAAAACTGCCAATATTAAAAATAGATGAATATTAAAAAATTTTTGCCGGAGGTGTAGGACGTGGGGGCAGGAGAAAGCTCTCAGGGCACAAGGTTTACGCGCTACTCTCTTGATGCCCCCTCAGGCCTCGGCCTGAGGGGAAAAAGTGTAGCGCAATAGGCTACTTTAGTCAGCGTTCGCCGCCCGTGCGGGAGTTGCCGGCGCATTTTTAAGCGGTAGGGTTTCGGGTTTTAACTCAATATCCTTGAGTTTTTCCTTTTTAATTTGCCGCTCAATAAGTGACGGGAACAAAATGGCTACCACATCATCGTACTTATCGGCATAGTAGAAGTTAACGCCGGTGCTGACCTCTTGCGGCAGCTCCTTGACGTCCCCTGCATTGGCCTTAGGCACAATGATATTAAAGATCCCCATCCTGCGTGCAGCAATGACCTTTTCGCGAATGCCGCCAATGGCCAATACTTGTCCGGTAAGGGACAATTCACCGGTCATGGCAAAGCCGGCTTTAGGCTCAAGGCCGGTGGCCAGCGAGAGCAGGGAGGTGACCATGGTGACACCTGCTGACGGTCCGTCCTTGGGGGTGGCACCTTCCGGTACATGCAGATGTACGGTGGCCTTTTTGAAAAACTCCCCGGCTTTCTTGCCGGCAAAGCGCGCCAAATTAGCCTGCACATAGCTATAGGCAATCTGCGCCGATTCCTTCATCACGTCGCCAAGCGATCCGGTTAAGGCAAAGCCCTTACTTTCACGATGCACTAAGCTTGACTCAATGGGCAAGGTCGCCCCGCCGACTGCGGTCCATGCCAGGCCCGTCATGACGCCTACGCCGGAGATAAATTTCTCCTTCTTAAAGGGGGCGGTACCTAAGAGCTCTTCTAAGTTGTCGCACGTTACGGTGAAGTTAGGGTTACCCTCGACAATTTTCACCGCCGCCTTGCGAATAATCTTGGCCAAGGCCCGCTCTAGCGAGCGTACGCCGCTTTCGCGGGCATACTCGTCAATGATCTTTATAAACACGTCATCGCTAATGCGTACCTGCGTCCGCTTAAGGCCAGCTTCTTTCAAGCCGCGCGGCC
This sequence comes from Candidatus Anaerobiospirillum merdipullorum, assembly GCA_018883895.1. GTDB lineage: Bacteria > Pseudomonadota > Gammaproteobacteria > Enterobacterales > Succinivibrionaceae > Avisuccinivibrio > Avisuccinivibrio merdipullorum. Next base: position 14,336 of record JAHLFG010000007.1, on the reverse strand, counting down.
ACAGATGCTTTTTGGCAATGAGGAGCTTTTCTTTGGCAATATAGCCCGAGAGGCGAATGGGATCCATACGATCTAATAGCGGCTCGGGGATCGGATCTACGGTATTGGCCGTGCAGATGAAAAGACAATTGGATAAATCGAGCTTTTCATCTAAGTAATGATCCAAAAAGCTGGAGTTTTGCTCCGGATCTAAGGCCTCAAGTAAAGCCGCTGACGGATCGCCTTGATAAGAGTGCGATAACTTGTCAATTTCATCGAGCATAATGACCGGGTTCATCACCTTGCTCTCGCGCAGGGCTTGCACCATCTTACCGGGCATGGAGCCGATATAGGTCTTGCGATGGCCTTTAATCACCGACTCATCATCCACACCGCCAAGCGACAGGCGGAAGAAGGGACGATTTAAGGCCTTGGCAATTGATTTGCCAATAGAGGTCTTGCCTACTCCCGGCGGGCCGACAAAGAGCATAATTGAGCCCTTAGTGCCGCCTTTAAGGGCGCCTAAGGCCAAAAATTCAATAATGCGATCTTTGACATCCTTGAGACCTTCATGATCTTTATCTAAGATCTCGCGGGCCTTATCTAAGGAGATATGCTCTTTGGCCATTTTGCCCCACGGAATGGTGGTCACCACGTCCAAATAGTTGCGCGTGACGGCATACTCCGGGGAGCCAGATTCGAGCACATTGAGCTTATTAAGCTCACTCTTATAGCGCTCCTTGATATGCGCAGGCGGCTTTAAACGCTTCATGCGTTTTTCAAATTCTTTGGCATCGGCGCTCTTATCATCCATCTTAAGCCCGAGCTCTTTTTGAATTTCGCTCAATTGCTCGCGCAGATAATAATCGCGTTGGCGTTTGGTTAATTTCTCGGCCACCGAGCCTTTAATCTTATCTTGTAACTTAGCGGCCTTAAGCTCCTCGCGAATGAGATCCATCGACAATTTAAGGCGCTCTAAGAGCTCAATGGTCTCCAATACGGCTTGCTGCTCTTGGGCTTTGGCCGAAGTAATACCGGCGGCACAGTCAGCAAGCATCCCCGGATCGTTTTGATTAAAATGCAGGAGATATTGCTTCATCTCGTCGCTGTACATCGGGCTTAAGGACAGCAATTCCTGAATGGAGGAGTAGAGGGCCATGCTATAGGCACGAATTTCCACCGCCTCCGGGCTGTCAGGGGCATATTCTTGGGTCTTGGGGTAAACGACGCGCGCAAGGCTCTCTTGCTCAAAATCAAGCCACTTATCAATCTGTACCCGGCATAGGCCTTCACAGATAAGATGCAATTCTGAGCCGATGATTTTGGCGTGCACTAAGCGTACGGCACAACCAGTCTTCGGGAAGTAATCGGCCTTGACTTGATCTTTATCGGTTTCTTTTTCCCCTAAGGAGAAAATAGCAAAGATCTTGCTATTGCTATTGGCAACCTTACTTAGTACCGGCTCCCAATCGGCAGTTATCTGTAACGGAGTGATTTGGCTGGGCATAACCGGACGCCCATAAATGGGAATAATGCGCAGCTTATCTGGTAATGCGTCACGTTGCAGGCGACGTTGTCCTTGATCTTCTTCTGCCCTACTTTCAGTATGATGTTCAGTGTTTTCCGGCTTGGCTTGCTCCACAGTAGCTTCATCTTCCGGATTTTTTAAATCTTGGCTGTTATCGCTCATAAAGAACTACACTCATCCCTTAAATGCACAAAACTACCCTAAATAAGTAGGGCCGCAAGCTGCGCTTTTCAAGGGGCGCAGAGCTTAATTTAGCCCAAGGCGCCTGGCAAGGAGATATAAGTACACTTGCGCCGCATCGGCAAGCGTTTTTTCATTAAAATCAAAGTTCACCTGATGATGCCCGGCGGCTAAAGTGCTGCCACAGACGGAGTAAATGCCCTGTCCTCCATGGGCTTGCACATAGTCAATAAGTAAGGAGGCATCTTCAGAGGCCTGAAAGGCAAAGTGGGGGCTTAATTGCAAGCCACTGTCAAGCGCCGCCTGATTGAGCGCAGCTTCTAAGCTTTTGCTACCATCAATGGTAAGGCCCCACCCCCGATAGTTAAGTTTAATCTGACAGCCCGGGACATAGTGCGCAGTAGCTTTTATCGCCTGCTCAAGGCCTTGGGTTAGGGTAGCAAGCTCATTGCGACTTAAGGCCCGGATTTCACCTTGGGCGCAGGCCTCATCGGGCACAATATTGCGCGCCCCCAGGCAGGTTAAAGTACCAAAATTAATAAGGCGCGTGGCTTTAGGATCTTGTAGCGCCATCGCCCGGTCAATTAAATGACATAAGGCGTGCAGGGCATGAACCCCTTCCTGTGGCCTTCCGGCATGGGCCTTTTTACCTTGCACGTGGACGTCAAATTTACGTGTGGCCAAAAAATGCTCGACGCGCGAGGCAAAATAACCTTGCGCAAGGCCCATGCCCAAATGCAGGCAATAGAGCTCGTCAATATCATCTAAATACGGGGTCTGTAGCCACACTTGCGCCCCGGCGCAGCCTTCCTCCGCGCCTTGGAAAATAAAGCTGATGGTGGCAAGGTCATGCTTTGTGGCGCGTAAGAGGTCCACGTTGTGGCATAAGATCTGCAAAATGGTCAGGGCAATGGCCATATGGCCGTCATGGCCGCAGGCGTGCATACACGCAGTTTGACTGCTAAAGTGCTCACGTGTCGGTAAATGATCTAAAGCCCTGCTCTCTACAATGGGCAGGGCATCCATGTCACAGCGCAGCGCTACATGTTTGCCCACCGGCTTTAAGTGCAAACTTGCCATCAGCCCGGGGATGGTAACTGCATGACCTAAAATTTTATGCGTTTGACTTACGCCATATTGCGCCCCTAAAGCAGCTGGCAGAAACTTAAGCTCTAAGGGCAAATCCTTGAGGCAATTGACAATAAAATCTAAGGTCTGCCACTCATGAAAGTCCGGCTCAGCGCATTGATGCAAGGCGCGGCGTAGCGGGATGGCGATGGCAGCTAAAGCTTCTTTAGCGGGCACAAACATAGAGCTTCTATCCTTAATCAGGCTGGCTTAAGGCCTGTACATAGAGCGCGCGTTGATAGGCGGTAAACACGCAGAAAATAGGGGTAAGCGCCTGCGCTTGCAAATGAGCTTGCAGCTTACGACAGGTGTCAACGGCAATCTGCGCAGCCTTATCTTGCGGGAAGGCAAACACGCCGGTAGAGAGACAACAAAAGGCCAGAGTATGCACCTGAAGCTCAAGCGCCGTGGCGATTAAATGCTCATAGCAGGCGCGCAATTGCGCTTCATCTTGGGGCTGTAACTTTCCTACCACCATGGGGCCGGTGACATGCAAGACATAGGTGCAAGGAAGATTAAAGCCCGGGGTGACGATGACTTCAGCTACATGCGCCTGCCGGTGTAGCGCTTGCATTTTTTTGGCGCAACATTGGCGTAACTGCACTCCGGCCGCGCTGTGAATACAATTGTCGATGCAATGATGACCGGGGATGAAGCAGCCTAGCATCGAGGTATTGGCCGCATTGACGATGGCATCACATTTAAGCTTAGTAATGTCGCCCTGATAGAGTAAAAAGCCGGCGTAATTTGGCAGGCTATCTACGGTGATGGGAGGATTGATTTGTCGCTCTAAAGCAAACAGTGCGCTTTCGGCGGCGATAAAGTCAGCACTTACCTCATGGGCCGGGCGCACGTTTTCTAAGGCGCGCAATTGGGCGCGTTTACCTTGATAATCTTCCTTGGCAATAGCCGGGGGCAAGCACGCTTCACGGAGCACTTTGTGATCGTCAAGGTGGGGCAGGGCAGATGGGCCTTGCTCTTCGACATATAAATAGGTCAGAAGGTAATTTAAAAGCTCAGGAGCACTTAGAGTGGCACAATTTTGCGGCATCATGGTCAGGGCCTGTTTAATCTTCAGATGGCACAGACAATATACCTCAGAAAGAGGCTCGTAGCGCATGGAGCGAGTGACGGGAATCGGACCCGCGTTAACAGCTTGGGAAGCTGCAGTTCTACCATTGAACTACACTCGCGTCAGAAAGTGAGCATATTGTAAATAAGGTGTATGCGTTTTGCAAGCTTTTTGTTGCCTTGAGTGAAGAAAGCCCGGATTGCAGGGCAATTCCGAGCTTGTGACAGGTTTTCTAACGCATAGATTGGGTTACAAGGTGCGCAAGTAAGTGTCCACCTGTTGCGCACATTGTCGGCCTTCACTTAAGGCATAGACCACTAAGGACTGCCCCTTACGCCCATCACCGGCGGCAAAGACGCGCGGATGGGAGGTGCGATAAGCGTTTTCGCCGTTAAGCGGAGCGAGCACATTACCTCGTGCATCGGTCTTTAAGTCAAAGGCCTGCACCAAGGCGGCACTGGGGTGGGCATAACCCATCGCAATGAGCACAATGTCCGCGGCGATATGATCTTCCGTGCCTGGAAGCGGGGTGATCTTACGCTTAGGTCCCCATTTGACTTGCACCGTATCCACGCCATCGACCGTACCCTTACCGGTAAACTTGGTGGTGCTACAGGCAAAGCGACGGGTGCAGCCTTCTTGTTGGGAGGTCGAGGTGCGTAACTTCGGCTGCCAATAAGGGAAGTAATCGGTAACTTCCACGCTCTCAGGCAACTTTTCATGATAGTCAAGCTGTGTCACCTTGGTAGCGCCCTTACGAATGGCGGTACCAATGCAGTCCGAGGCGGTTTCACCACCACCGATGACCACTACTTGCTTGCCGCGCACATCAATGGGATTGGCTTCATCCCCATTGTTCTCGCGATTTTGCGCAATGAGAAAATCTAAGGCAAAGTAAATGCCCTTAAGCTCACGCCCGTCAAGCTTTAAGTCGCGCGGTACCTCAGAGCCGGGGCATAAAACCACGGCATCAAATTGTGCGAGCAATTCGTCGGCACTGACAACCTGCGTGGCATCATTATGCACGCCCGCTTCCAAGGTTTTGTTACCTACTAAGGTGCTTAAGCGAAATTCCACGCCCTCACGCTCCAATTGACGCACGCGACGGTCAATTAAGGTCTTGGAGAGCTTAAAGTCCGGAATGCCATAGCGCAGGAGGCCTCCGGCGCGATCGTTTTTCTCAAAAATCGTCGCCTGATGCCCAAGGCGCACCAATTCCTGGGCGCAGGCTAAAGCCGCCGGGCCCGAGCCGACAATGGCCACCTTCTTGCCCGTTTTCACCTCGGCGCTGTGGGCTTTGACCAAGCCCTGAGCAAAGGCCCAATCGGCAATCTTGCGCTCGATGCCCTTAATGCTCACCGCTTTATTGGTCAGGCTTAAGGTGCAACCTTCCTCGCATAAGGCCGGGCAAATACGCCCGGTGATCTCAGGGAAGTTATTGCTGCATGAGAGCAATTGATAGGCCAGGGCAAAATTGCCCTCACAGACTGCCTGATTGATTTCCGGCATCACATTGTGTAGCGGGCAGGCATGCGAGCAAAAAGGAATGCCGCAGTCCATGCACCGACCGGCCTGATTAATTGCGGTCTTGTCGCTAAAGGCGGAGATAAATTCGTTAAAGTGCTTAATGCGCACCTCAACCGGCTCTTTGCTCGGATCTTGGCGCTCAATTTCTAAAAATCCACGTGCAAAACCCATGATTAAGCCTCCTCCTTTAACTGCTGCTGTAAAGCCTTGCAGTATTCTTGCGGGAATACCTTGGTAAAGCGATTAAGCTCTTGATCCAAGTGCTCTAAGATATAAGCGCCACGCGCACTGCCGGTTCTCTTGACATGATTTTCAAGTAAGGTGCGGATATGCTCCTCATCGCTCTTACCTAGGTGCAACGGGATTTCATGCGCGGCCTTGGCGGCAGTTTCGACCTTGCTGACCATAAACTTGCCGGCAGCTAAATGCGCCTCAAGCTTATTGTTAGGATCGTAGACATAGGCCACACCGCCTGACATGCCGGCGGCAAAGTTACGGCCCACCTCACCTAAAATCAGCACCGTACCACCGGTCATATACTCACAGCCATGATCGCCTACGCCTTCGGCCACGGCTACGGCACCGGAGTTGCGCACGGCAAAGCGCTCACCGCAAACGCCGCGGAAGTAGGCCTCACCATTAATGGCACCATAGAGGCAGGTATTGCCGGCAATGATATTGCGCTCATCCTTACCTACAAAGTCATCGCTCGGGGCAATGGCGATAATACCGCCTGACAGACCCTTACCGACATAGTCATTGCCCTCACCCTTAAGGCTTAGGGTAATGCCTTGCATTAAGAAGGCACCCAAGCTCTGTCCGGCAGTGCCGGTCAACTCTAAGGTAATGGTGTCATCTTTAAGCTCTTTGCCAGACTTGGCCACCTGACCGGATAAATAAGCGCCAATGGCTCTATCGGTATTGTGGACATCGCTTGCAAGTTTGATGGCATTACCGGAGTTTAAAACCTTGGCAATCTCGTCTTTAAAGCGATAGTCAAAGCTCTTTTCCACCGCATGCTCTTGCGTGGTGGTCTGGAAGGCCGGCTCATCTGACGGCTCTTTAAAGAGAATACGCGTTAAGGACAATTGCTGAGCTTTGACAAAAGGCGTTAACGCATCTTGACATAAGTACTCGGTATGACCAATTAAGTCATTGAAGTGCCGGACTCCTAATTTGGCCATAATCTCACGCACTTCACGGGCAATGAAGTGGAAGAAATTGGTCACATGCTCAGGCTTGCCGGCAAAATGGGCGCGCAATTGCGGATCTTGCGTGGCAATACCGGCCGGGCAAGTATTCTTTTGGCACTTGCGCATCAAGAGGCAGCCTAAGGACACCAAGGGAGCGGTACCAAAGCCAAATTCATCGGCACCTAAGAGGGCACCAATTACCACGTCGCGGCCGGTCTTAATCTGGCCGTCAACTTGCAGGCGCACGCGGCTGCGCAGATGATTTAAGGTTAAGGTCTGCTGTACTTCGCTAAGGCCAATTTCCCAGGCAGAGCCCGTGTGCTCAACTGAGTTAATCGGCGCGGCACCGGTACCACCGTCGTGACCTGAAATCACGATATGATCGGCCTTACACTTAGCCACACCGGCGGCCACAGTACCAATACCATGTTGGGCCACCAACTTTACTGACACTAAGGCCTGTGGATTGACACGCTTTAAGTCATAAATTAACTGTGCCAAATCCTCAATCGAGTAAATGTCATGATGCGGCGGCGGGGAAATTAAGCCCACCCCGGGCAAGGAGTGACGCAGATAGCCAATATAGGGCGAGACCTTGTGGCCAGGGAGCTGACCGCCTTCACCAGGCTTGGCACCTTGCGCCATCTTAATTTGAATTACGTCCGCGGACGCTAAGTACGGGGCATTGACACCAAAGCGGCCAGAGGCTACTTGCTTGATACGTGAGCGCAGGCTGTCGCCTTTCTTTAAGGCAAGCGGCACCACCGCATTTTCCCCTAAGATATCCTTAAGCGTGCAGTCCTTGGTAATCGGCATCGCACGACGCGGATCTTCACCACCTTCACCGCTATTGGACATACCGCCTAAGCGATTCATGGCCGCAGCTAAGGTGCAATGTGCTTCAGCGGAGATGGAGCCTAAGGACATGGCAGCAGTGGAGAAGCGTTTGACAATCTCCTCCTCACTTTCCACTTCCTCAAGCGGGATCTCATTACCTGGCTTAAAGGACAAGAGGCCACGTAAGGTCATCAAACGCGACTGTCTATCGTTGATAATGGAGCTGTAGCGGGTAAATTCGGCAAAATCATTGTGCCTTACTGCACGCTGTAAATGCATGACCGCATCAGGCGTCCAGGCATGCTCTTCACCATCCTCACGCTCGGCAAGTTCACCGCCTGAGGGCAGGGCCAATTGCGGACGGGTGCTGGGGGCAAAGGCGGCTTCATGCATCGCCACGGCTTCGCGGGCAATGTCAAACAGGCCTAAACCTTCAATCGGGCTGGGCGTATTGGTAAAGTAGCGCTCAATAAAGCTGGAGCTTAAGCCGACTGCTTCAAAAATCTGCGCGCCAATATAGGACATATAGGTACAAATGCCCATCTTGGCCATGATCTTGTTCAGACCCTTGCCCACAGCTTCAATAAAGTTGTGCTGATATTGCTCGGCGCTCTTGTCATCGGGGGCTAAGGCGGCGGCAGCTTCTAAAGCGGCATACGGGCAAATGGCCTCGGCACCAAAGCCCGCGAGCAGCGCAAAGTGGTGGACGCTACGGGCTGAGCCGGTTTCTACCACCAGGCCCGATGAGGTGCGCAAACCGCTTTCAACCAAGCATTGATGAATGGCGGAGGTGGCAAGTAAGGCCGGAATGGCCACGCGCTCGCGGCAGACGGCACGGTCGGTAATAATTAAGATATTGACACCCGATTTAATCGCATCGATGGCCGCGGCCTTGAGGCTTGCCAAACGGGCTTCAATGCCATCGGGGCCCCAACTTAAAGGATAGGTGATATCCAGCTCACGTGACTTGAACTTATGGGCCGAAGAGGCACCAATATGGCGAATCTTATCCATATCCGCCAGGGTTAAAATCGGCTGCTCGACTTCAAGTCGTACCGGCGGATTGCTGGCCATGATATCCAGCAAGTTCGGGCGCGGACCGATGAAGGAGATAAGCGAGGTCACCAATTTTTCGCGAATCGGGTCAATTGGCGGATTGGTCACCTGCGCAAAGAGCTGACGGAAATAATCATACAGCATGCGCGGGCGGGAGGAGAGTACGGCCAGCGGCGCATCATTACCCATGGACATAATGTCCTCCGCACCATTTAAAGCCATCGGCTTGATGATGCGATTGATGTCCTCACGGGTATAGCCAAAGACCTTTAAGGTTTCGCTTAAAGTAAGCTTGGGGGCAAATTGCGTATGCTGCGAAGCCGGCGCAATGTCCTCTAAACGGAAGCGTAATTTATCCACCCACTCCTGATAGGGCCGCAAGGTCGATAAGGTGGTCTTGAGCTCATGATCATCAATAATGCGCCCTTGCTCCAAGTCAATGAGGAGCATGCGCCCTGGCTCTAAACGCCACTTTTTAATAATGTGCTCTTCGGCAACCGGGAGCGTGCCGGTTTCGGAGGCTAAGATAATCTTATCGTCGTCAGTAAGCAGATAACGGGCCGGGCGCAGACCATTACGATCAAGCGCGGCACCTAATTGCCGGCCATCGGTAAAGACCACTGCCGCAGGGCCGTCCCACGGCTCCATCATTGCGGCATGGTATTCATAGAAAGCCTTAAGCTTGGGATCCATTAAAGGATTGCGCTCCCAGGCCTCAGGGATAAGTAACATTGCCGCTTGGGAGAGCGAATAGCCTGACATGGTCAAAAGCTCAAAGGCATTGTCCAAGGAGGCCGAGTCGGATTGTCCCAAGAAAATAAGCGGCCATAACTTAGATAAGTCATCGCCAAAGAGCGGGGAGGAAATATGCTTTTGACGGGCGCGAATCCAGTTGAAGTTACCGCGCAGGGTATTGATTTCACCATTGTGCGCAATCATGCGGAAAGGATGCGCCAGTGACCACTGCGGGAAGGTATTGGTGGAAAAACGCTGATGGATGACGGCCAAGGCTGAGGTACAGCGGCTGTCAGCTAAGTCCTTATAATACACGCCCACCTGATTGGCCAAGAGTTGGCCCTTATACACCACGGTGCGGGCGGAGAAGGACGGAATATAGAACTCGGTGCAATGCTGTAGCTTTAACTCATGAATGGCAATGGAGCTGCGCTTGCGAATTAAATACAGTTTGCGCTCAAAGGCATCGGTGACCAGGATATCCGGGCTGTGACCGACAAAGACCTGACGGATGACCGGCTCTTTTTGTCTGACGGCCGGGGACATCGGCATGGTCTCATCTAAGGGAACATCACGCCAGCCTAAGAGAATTTGGCCTTCTGCGGCAATGGCACGCTCAATTTCTTCGATACAGGCATGCCGTGAGGCCGGCTCTTGCGGTAAAAAGACCATACCCACACCATACTCGCCAATGGGCGGCAGGGTTAAATGTTGGGTGCTTTGTAAATCGTCGCGATAGAGCGCATCAGGAATTTGAATGAGGATACCCGCACCATCGCCTTGTAGCGGATCGGCACCAACGGCGCCACGGTGGGTTAAATTGGTAAGAATCTTAAGTCCAGCGTTGATGATGGCATGACTCTTGCGGCCCTTGATGTCGGCAATAAAACCAACGCCGCAGGCATCATGCTCCGTCGCCGGATCATATAAACCATGTGCTTGCATAAACCTGTCCTTGCTGTAGGCCTGAGCAAGCTTGACTCAGGCCTAGTAAATTATGCGTTATTAGAGCGAGTAGTAGAGCTCAAATTCAGCCGGATGCGGAATGAGCTGCACGTGCGAAGCTTCCTCATGCTTTAAGTTGATGAAGGCTTCGATAAAGTCCTCCGAGAACACGCCACCCTTAGTTAAGAACTCATGATCAGCCTTTAAGGCCGCTAAGGCTTCCTCTAAGGAGCCGCAAACCTGCGGTACCTTCTCAGCCTCTTCAGGCGGCAGATCGTAGAGGTTCTTGTCTAAAGGATCACCCGGATCGATCTTATTGAGGATACCGTCTAAGCCGGCCATTAACATAGCCGAGAAGGCTAAGTACGGATTGGCCATGCAGTCCGGGAAACGCACCTCAATGTGGGTGGTCTTCGGGTTCTGGGCATGCGGAATACGGATGGAAGCGGAGCGGTTGGCAGCTGAGTAGGCCAGCATCACCGGCGCCTCAAAGCCCGGCACTAAGCGCTTGTAGGAGTTAGTGGACGGGTTGGTGAAGGCATTTAAAGCCTTAGCGTGCTTAATAATGCCGCCGATGTACCATAAAGCTTCCTGCGACAGGCCACCGTACATATTGCCCGCGAAGATATTGCGGCCATCCTTGGAGATGGACTGATGGCAGTGCATACCAGAGCCATTGTCACCGGCAATGGGCTTGGGCATAAAGGTTGCGGTCTTGCCATACTCGTTGGCGCAGTTTTGCACCACATACTTGTAGATGAGCACCTCATCAGCTTTCTTGGTTAAGGTGTTAAAGCGGGTGGCAATCTCGTTTTGACCGGAAGTAGCCACTTCGTGGTGATGAGCTTCAAGCACCAGGCCTAACTGCTTCATGGTCTTGCACATATAGGAGCGTAAGTCCTGTGAGGAGTCTACCGGCGGGACCGGGAAGTAGCCGCCCTTGACAGCCGGACGATGGCCCTTATTGCCGCCCTCATATTCCTTATCGGAGTTCCAGGCGCTTTCAACGTCATCGACAAAGCAGCAAGAGCCGTTCATCGAGGTCTTGAAACGGACATCATCAAAGACGAAGAACTCCGGCTCCGGACCAAAGCAGGCATCATCGCCCACGCCGGTGGAGCGCAGATAATTCTCAGCACGACGAGCAATCGAGCGCGGATCTCTATCATAGCCGGTTAAGGTCTGCGGGTCTAAAATGTCGCAACGAATGACTAAGGTCGGATCGGAATAGAAAGGATCGACAAAGCAAGTATCTAAGTCCGGCATTAAGATCATGTCAGACTTATCAATGCCCTTCCAGCCGGCGATGGAAGAGCCGTCGAACATCTTGCCTTGGCTGAAGAAGTCTTCATCGATGGCTTCAATCGGCAGGGTAATATGCATTTCCTTACCGCGGGTGTCGGTGAAGCGTAAATCAGCGAACTCTAAATGTTCCTTCGCGATCAGATCAAAGATGGCTGCACTGTCCATAACAAATCTCCTAAAAATTGAATGAGCCCATCTTAAGCAAAAGCAGTTTTAAAGCTACATCTGAGGGCAAAATTCCCTGTTGCAGTTCATGGCCTGGTTCTTTTGGTGCAAGGTTAAAACACAAATTAAAGCGTAAAAGCATACCTTTTAATTATGTTAAAAATATAAAAAACAGACTAATAATGTAAATTTATGGCAATTTATTGCATTGGCTTTGCTAAAACACCGCAAGTTGTGGGCATAGGTGCGACAACTATGCCTAAAAGAACGGCCAAATTGGATTTTAGGGCGTGATGCAACATTTTGGACCATGTTCCAAAACAGTGCGCTAATGTGAGGTCGATCGCAAATTTTCGGCACGAAAAAATAGCAAGCGCGCACATATACGGTGTAAGCTAACCTTAGGTTTTGGCTTTTACGTAACGTTCTATGTTAATTGTGTACACCACGCTCTTAGGCGGCCTCGGCGCCCTAGTGCGCGTCTTGATTTTGCAAAGTTGCGCGCGCGTCAGTAAGTATTTTCCCGTGGATACCCTAGTGGTCAATATTTGTGCCTGCTTAGGGGCTGGGGTGGTGGTAGGGCTGCAATTGCCGCATACGGCCACCTATATGTTAATGGGCGGTTTGATTGGGGGCATGGGCACCTTATCAGCCATTTGCGCCGACAGCATCAATCTTATCCGTAAGCGTGCTTTCTTGCGTTTGGGTGCGTATTTGTTGGTCAGTGCCTTACTGGGGCTACTGGCGGCCGCGACGGGACTTGACGTGGGGAGAGCGCTTGTATGAAAGATAAATTTATCCTGTATCTGGCGGTCTTTGTGGGGGCGGCCGCAGGCACCGCGCTACGTATGCTCGCTGATGGCAATGTGATGGTCTATTTGCTGCTACCTAATCTCTTAGCCTGCTTTTTAATGGGCGCCTCGTGCTTTTATCTAAGTCGTGCCCGGGTGGCTGAGCTTTATCGCAAGGCGGTCAATGCCGGCTTTTTAGGGGGACTTTCCACCTATGGCGCGCCAGCTTTGGCCCAATTGGTGGCAGGAGAGGTGACCTTTTTTAGCCTGCTAGGTTTATTTTCGGAGCTTATGGCTTATTTGGCTGTCAGTGCCTTAGGCTGGGGCATAGCTGCCGCAGGCTTTATCCTGTGGCAGCTATGGCATAAAGGTAAAGCTTAGATCTCAAGCTTGCGCTTTAAGTATTGAATGGCATCGACAATGGTGGTGGTGTCAGTGGCCGAGGAGGCGGAGGTGACATATTTAAGCCCATCAAAGTCGCCGCCTAAAATCTCGCCAAAGGCCGTAAGCGGTAGCACCTGACCTTTAAGGCGCAGGCCATAGGCCTTAAGCTCACGGCAGACGGCGACGGTATATTCCGCACCGGTGCTATAGACTGCCTTAAAATCAAGACAACGGCTTAAGACTTGCTTGGCAATCTCGCCATAGGCCGCTGAGATAATGTCAATGGCCTCATTGCGCGTGCGATTGGTATTGGCAAGCGTGGTTTGGAAAAGATCTAATTGTTGGGAGCTGGCCCCAAGAAAATCCGAGATGGCAAAAGAGGCATTAAAATCCGCGGCATTTAAGACAATTTCATTGACCACGCGCTCAATTTCACTGGCCCGATGCTGATCATCTTGCAACAGCTCTAAGTTTTTCACCGGCACTAAGTGCACGTTTTCGTTCAGGCGTAACAGCTCTACCTGCGCGGAAATTAACGGATTGCTACCACCCACGAGGCCAAAAATGCGCGGATGGCGTACCGTGCTGACGCGCTCACGCATCGCCTTGCGCGCAAGCGTAGCGGTAAAGGGACCTGGGTCAACGGCTAAGAACTTAATCCCCGAGGCCAGCACGGCATCGGCAATCATATTGATATCTTCTTGCGAGGTGCAGTCAAGCACGATAGCCCGTACCCCTTGGGCGGCTAAGTCTTGAAAACATTTGGCCAAATAAGCCTGGCCGTGCATCAATTCTTTTAAGTGCAGTGCCTTGGTGCTATAGCGGAATTTTTCAGAGAAGAGATCGGCGACGCGGCCACTGGCCTGCGGTTGCAGATCTTCCTGGCCAATAATGGTTTTTTGCACCGGACGGCCGTCAAGCAAAATGTAGCCGCCGACATTGGAGCGATGTAAGGCAGGGAAAGCCGGGACCACAATGGCCACGCGATCGCTATCGCCTAAGGCATCGAGCATCGCCTGCGTCTCGGCGCAAGTATTACCGCGCATCGCCGGATCAATGCGCTTGGCATAGATCTTCACGTCAGGTTTACGCAATAAACGGGCGGCCGAGAACACTAATTGATAACTTTGCTCCGGGGTTAAATTACGGCTGTTGGTGGAATAGACCAGACAGTCAAAATCGTTAATGGCCGGCTCCTTTAAAGCCTGCGAGCTAATTAACGCACATACTGAGCTTTGGTTTTTTTCCAATAAGGCACCTACGGAGCTGCCGCCGGTTACTTCATCTGATATAACAACGCATTGCACCATATCTTCTCATCCTATTATCATCAAGTTACGGCAAGGAGACCCCCGCTTCTTAAGCGGGGGAGGAATTGCCGCCCTCCTGGAATCTAATTTCTGTTAAATAGGTTCTGCGCTTCTCAACAAGCTTTAATTTCCTGCAGCTTACTCCTGCTGAAATGCGGGAGCCGTCAAGGCGGCGCACGTCAAAATAGCCTGAGGCTCTGC
>JAHLFG010000006.1 GCA_018883895.1 Candidatus Anaerobiospirillum merdipullorum | reverse complement strand
CTTTAGGCGGGGGTAGTTGACTGATGTCTTGCTCAAAGTTGATCTCCACCAGATCGCTATCTGAGGTATTGAGTTCGGGGTTAGAATTGAGCGTAAATCTGACGGCAGCGTTAAGTTTGTTCTGCTCCTCTTTGGCATAAACCTCAAGCAATAGCGGCATATATGCGCCCTCGCTTACTTGCTCATAGATATATTGGCTCTCATTGCCCATTTCTTTGCCTCCTACGGAGACGCCGGCGTAGCCCACCTCGAAGCTTTCACCGTCAGCGGCAAGCGGGTATTGAGCAATTAATTTGACATCATAACCCATGGTAATCTCAGATGCTTTAGCCGCTAAGTCTTCAGGATTGCGCACCTTGAGACTAGAAAGAAATTTGCCCAGATAATAATCGGGGTTAAAGGAGCATTGGTATTGCACAATGGTCTCCCCGCGCTCGGTTTCAAATTCTGTCCACTCACCGTTATCGCAAATGGACTCATAACCTTCCCACATCTCGCCGATACGCATGGTTTCATAGCCGGGGGCATCGGGGCTTCTTTGACGCTCGATATTGCGCCGCCGCAACCACTTAAGAGTACCGTGCTAATAACGGCCGTAGCGAGAGCGGTCTTGTTATGCCAGCCTGCGCTGACTGAGGATAGCAGATTTTTCATGTAAATTCTCCAAATTAAGTCGACGGTCATCAAGCAAGCTCCCGCGTTACAGGGGCCTTGCTAACGCGGGTATCATGGCATTTTGCTATAATACGGAATTGAAGAATTTATGGTTTAAAATTTTAATGTAAATATGATTAAAGTGGGTTATGAAGTATGCGTAAATGTTCCTTGGACGGACTTTACTCCCAATTGAGTTTATATTTAGGGCATAGACCGGAGTGAAAGCACGCGTCGAGACCGCTAGGTCATATGCGGTGGCAAATTTCTGCATAACAGAATAATATTTGCTTATACTATTTATCTTGATAGCTTGCATGGGCAGGCGTAGCGCGGTGGAGTAGGTAACGTATGGGCAAGGTTCTCATCTTTCTTATCCTGGGTTTAATCTGCTTGGCCATAGTGTGCTTGGTATTGGTTTTTATCTCCGGCACCTTGATTGTGGTGGCCGAAAATATCCGCAAAGCGATTGAAGCTATCTTCAGACGCTCGCCGACCTATATCTTTAAGGGCACGCCCTTTGATGAAGATAAGCTCAACGCACAAAGCGCGCGCCGCGCGCCGCAGTCCCGCCCGGATGACGCCATTTTTACGCGCCGTGATCTCCATCCTTATGCGCATAAGACTGAGGGCAAGGTAGCAAAAGAAAGGCGTGATGATCGTTAAGGCGCGCAGGCTAAAGCTATTGCAGGCTTAAGTTAATTTGAAGATAAATAAAGTGGCGGGAGGGAAGGCCTGGCGCCACTTAAAGGAAAACTGCTTAGCTAGGCATCTTCACCCTTGATAAGGGGTGGGGTGTTTTTATCACCTGCTGAAGGTGCGGTTAAAAGCTGGGCCTCATCGCCAAAGCTTCTGACCCAAGCTAGGAGCTCCGGCTCGGCATTGGTGGTGATGATAAGCTCCAATTGCCCATCTTGATGCTCAATCATTTGCTGATGACGCGCCCAAATGCGCTCGCGCACATAGTCGGCCGATTTACCGGCTTTAAAGAGGATGCGAAAAGTGCGCGGCTCGTGCCAGGGTAGGCCGAAGCTGGCAAAGTCGGTATCTTTAATCTCAAACTGTACCTGTTGGCCGGTAAGACTTAATTTACGGATACGCTGTACCGCGTAAAGCGAGGTAAAACGCAGGCTCAAATCCGGATTGACGTCAGCACCTAAAACATATAAGGCGCCGCTCATGCCCGCTAGGCGATGGGGGACAAAGAGATGCTCTTTGGGAGCTTCTGCCCCGGAGGCCTTGTAGATAAGTTTGAGGACACGCTTTTCTTGCGCGGCGTTTAAGAGCTCTTCAATGGTGTCAAAGAAGGGGGTGTAATCAATATAGCCCTTGCTAAAAAAGCCAAATTTGTGCTTATTGCGTGGAAAGGCAGCATCATCGCTCAACAGTAACGACAGATTAAAGAGATCTTTGTCCACCGTATGTTGCACTTGCGTGGGCAAATAGGGCTCCGAGAGATCGCGGCAGATCTCTAAATAGCGCAGATGGCAGTCGCTTAACTGTAGGCGTCCGGGACGGACCTTAGGGATCAGGCGATACCAGCGATATTTGCCTTCTTTGCCTACCTGTAAATTTTCGCCCACCTCACGCTCAATTACATTGATAAGGCGAATGACTGTTTGCGAAGAGCATACCAATTTCTCGGCTAACTCATAAAGATAAAAGCGTTTGTCCGAGGAAAGTAAAATTCTAAACAGCTTGAGGACCTTATCAGCTGAAGAGCTGTCGGCATCTTTTTTTATCACGTTGTGCCCTTATCTGTCGGTTGTTTAAAACTTGTATACTTGCAGTTGTAGGGTATAAATATACGTCCTACAAAATTTTTAAATAAATAACAAAACATTAAATTGAGCTTATGATCGCCTGAGCCTTAGCGCTCACCCCTAAAGCTTGTACCTAGCCTATATATATTGGACCGGTAACTTTACCGCAATCCTTGCAGATAATAAATTTTCGGCCACCTGAGACGATAGGGTTTGGACGGCTTAACTTGTGCAATTTATCAAGGAGAGTTTCCCCTTGGGGACTTGACGCTAATACCGTGTTGGCAGAATTACAATGCGGGCAACGCATAACCATAGCTCCTATATCGATTGACCCTAGATTAGCAAATCCTTTTTCCATAGCGCGGAATTAAGCGTAATTTTTTACTGATATGAATAAAAAAGAGCTTCAAATTTAATAAGTTAGTTTAGTATCAATGATTTAAGTTGGCAATATCTTACCTATCTTATAAACAGCTTGCTTAAATATGCAGGTAAACGCCTGGTAGTGAGGAGTGCGGGCACTTAAGGATGCTAATTTGTGGGGTTTGATTTTATCTTCGCGTGCCTATTATAGTGCTCGCAGGCACTCCCTTGGGGCAAACTTATCATCTCCTGGGGCGTAAAACTTAATTATCTGTCCGGATAGGTGATGCCGCGTCACCTGGCCGTTACGAGGCTTTTGTTATTTGGGGTAAAGTTGCATGAGCTTCAGGCACCCTTGGGCGGTAAGATACAAATAGTCCTCATAGGCAATTTGGGAAGCAAAGTAGGGGCCATAACCTTCCTCGACGTGACACTTTAAGGGGCGCGTGGCGTAGATCTTACACAGCTTAGTGGCTTTATCATAATGCCGGCATACCCCACTGCCGTCATCAAGATCGGCATACAGGGCACCAAAGGCCTTTAAATGGCTACAACAAGCGCCACAGGCTTGGCACTTAAAGTGCAGTTGACCCTGTTCGCGGGTGAGCAGATCGTCAAGTTTAAAAACTTTTTTTATCAGTATATTTCATCAATCTATCAAGTATTTGCTTTAAATAGTCCTACTTGATAGCGGGTAAATTTAGTTTATAGCTAGCGTTTATAGAGCTAATTATAAATTAGCGCTAAATTGGCATCCCTAAGTTTTCTCCTACCAAGCGGGGCTGGTATAAAAATTTTTTTAAGCTAATAAATAGTTGGCAGCATTGGGCTTAGCTTTCGCTCAGGTGTCAGGTGGTAGCTTTTTGCGCGTAGCGCGTGAGCACGTCCCGTAGGCTGATGCCTTGGATCGCCGCTTTAGCTTGAGCTTGTAGCAGATCATAGCACTGACGTAAGGCAAGCTGTATGTTTATGCCCGCTGCACAGGCAGGATTGGTATGGGTATCTTGATGGAGCAGGGGTTTATCCCCTTTAACGGCACGGTAGGCCTCTAATAATGAGATCTCTTGGGTGGCTTTGGCCAAGGCCTGGCGCGGATGGCCTTTGATGCTGGTAAGCAGTTCTCCTGCGTAGCCCGCACCCTTTATCCGCTGGTCAAAAAGCTCAGCATTGCCAGGATGGAGCCAAAGCTTACGGGGGATTATTTTTCTTGAGGGGCAAAAACAAATTCCCCGGTACAAGACCGGGAAATTTGCAAAAAGTAGTACGCGTACCGCGCTTTAGCTTAAAGACTGTGCTAATTCGTACATGTCTTCGCGGAACTGATGCTTCATGGTCTCGATGCACTCGATAATATCGTGGTGGACTAAGGCACCGCGTTGAATACCAATGCAACGGCCAGAGTGGCCTTCATGTAACAGCTGTACGGCATAAGCACCCATACGGCTGGCCAATACACGATCCGACGGGGTCGGGGTACCGCCACGCTGAATGTGACCTAAGACGGTGGCACGGGTCTCAAGACCGGTTAAGGACTCTAACTCGCGGGCCATCTGATGGACATCGGTCTGGTTCTCGCACACCACGATGATGGCGTGACGCTTACCGGCATCGATGCCGTCTTGAATGGTGCGATAAACCTTTTCCTTCTTCCACGGATGCTCCGGCACTAAGACCGCTTCCACACCGCAGGAGATGGCGGCGCTTAAGGCCAAGTCACCGCAGTGACGGCCCATCACCTCGACCACGCTAATGCGCTTGTGGGAGGAGCAGGTGTCACGCAGCTTATCGATGCAGCTGACGGCAGTGGACAGGGCGGTATCAAAACCGATGGTGGTGTCGGTACCGGCGATATCGTTATCGATGGTGCCCGGCAGACCAATGCACGGATAGCCAGCCTCAGACAGACGCTTAGCACCCATATAGGAGCCGTCACCGCCGACGACTACTAAGGCATCTAAGCCATGTTGCTTCATCACGTCAATGCATTCTTGACGCACGGACTCTTCACGGAAGGCCGGGAAACGTGCAGTACCTAAGAAGGTACCGCCACGCTGTAACATATCAGATACGGAGCGACGATCGAGGCGGGAAATTAAGCCTTCATGCAGACCCATATAGCCGTCATGAATACCATAAACTTCATAGCCATAATCGATACCGGTACGGACCACCGCGCGGATGGCCGCATTCATACCAGGGGCATCACCGCCGGAGGTTAAAACGCCAATTTTTCTAATAGCCATATAACCGTCCTATTTAGGCATTGGCAACGGCTGCTTCAATAATAGCAGTGAAATCCGGGGCCTTTAAGGAAGCACCACCGACTAAGCCGCCGTCAATATCCGGCTGCTTGAACAGATCCGGAGCGGTCTTGGCATTGCAAGAACCACCGTAGAGAATACGCACGCCCTGAGCCACTTCAGCATCAAACTGTGCTAAGTAGGCGCGGATTTCCTGATGGACGCTCTGTGCAATTTCCGGGGTAGCAGTCTTACCGGTGCCGATAGCCCAAATCGGCTCGTAGGCGATGACGGCCTTTTCAAAGGACTTGATACCGCACAGATCGATCACTGCCTTGAGCTCAGCACGGATAACATCCATGGTCTGCTTTGCTTCAAACTGCGCCTCAGACTCACCGACGCACAGTACCGGGATGAGGCCATTTTTCTGGGCAGCCTGATACTTCTGCGCTACATATTCATTGGACTCTTTATGATAGTCACGGCGCTCGGAGTGACCGACGATGGCGTAGGTGCAGCCGAACTCACGAAGCATAACCGGAGAGTTTTCACCGGTATAAGCACCCTGGGTGTGAATATCGCAGTCCTCGGAACCCCACTGCAACTGAGAGCCGGAAGCTAACTGCTCCACCATGCCGATGAATACGGCAGGAGCACATACTGCAACTTCAGCCTTCGGGGCGGCCTGGTCAGCCGGAGCCTTTAAAGCGTTAACTAAGGCAGTGACAGAATCCTTGGTGCCATTTAATTTCCAGTTGCCCATTACCAGAGGTTTTCTCATGATTGGTTATCCTCACTTATTGTTCATTTAACGAATTACAAAAACTCATTTTAGCCGCATCCACACAAGCACAACAATGAAAACGCTTTCATGAGCTTTGTTGTAGCTATTGTATAACAAAAAAGCGCGTATTTATCAGGCTTGAGCTCTCATAATCGTGCTCTTTACCGACAAAGAGTTCAAAGTTGAGCAAAATGGCTTATAAATGCGGTTTTTACGCTAGATGATGCGGATCGTTTTCTTTTGCTAGGTCAGCGGTGCCTAAAGCCTCTTGCATGCTAAGCGAGATGGCCTGATCGCTATCGCTAAGCGCCAGCCGATGTTGTGCTCGATAATGGTACAGATATCTAATTTTCCGTCTGCGCATAGTAAGGAGCTTTTGACGGCGACGATAGCGCTGAACATTCTTGCGCATAACGCTCTCCTGCAACAATCTAAAGTTAAGCTTATTGTACGCGTCTGCAGGTTGGGGCAGAGGATCTTGCTTAATTTTTGTGCACTCACGCGTCATTTACGCGTTCAGGTAGGGGGATAATGCCTGCAGAAAAAAAGTGGGCAGGCCATAGGCTACAGACGGCAGATGTGCCGCCTGTAGGGGCGGTACTTAGATAGCGCCTACTATCTTATGGGGCAGATAGAGCTCTTCTAGGTAGGTAATATCGGCAGCGCTTAACTTAAGATCTAAGGCCTTGGCGGCATCGTCAAAATATTGGAGCTTAGTGGCACCGATAAGCGGTGACGTTACGCCCTTGGCAAACATCCAGGCCAGTGCAATTTGCGTCATAGTGACCTCATATTTAGTGGCCAGTTCATGGACGCGCTTTACAATCTCATAGTCCTGCGCCTGCGTGCTGTCATATTTGGAAATTGCGACCCTATCCGTATCACTGCGCTTGGAGCCATTGTGCCATTGCATACGGCATAATCTGCCGGCTGCCAGTGGACTGTAGGGGGTAAGGGCAACATTTTCCTGCTTGCAAATAGGAATTAACTCGCGCTCATCTTCGCGATAGAGCAAATTGTAGTGGTTTTGCATGGAGACAAATTTGGTCAGGCCATTTTTCTCGGCACATTCTTGTAAATTGCGAAATTGATAGCCATACATTGCCGAGGCGCCCAAGGCCCGCACTTTGCCGACGACAACTAATTGATGCAAGGCCTCCATGGTCTCTTCTATGGGCGTGTCATAGTCAAAGCGATGGATGATATAGAGATCAACATAGTCAGTGCCCAGACGCTTTAATGAGCCGTCAATTTCACGGGCAATGGCGGCTTTGGATAAATGGCCGTCATTAAAGTAGACCTTAGTGGCAATGACTACCTTATCGCGCGCCACTTTACCCTTTAAGGCCTGTCCCAAGTATTCTTCGCTCGTGCCAAAGGAGTAGCAGTTGGCGGTGTCAAAAAAGTTAATTCCCACGTCAAGGGCATGTTGCACCATGGTGGCAGTCTGCTGTGGGTCTAAAGTCCATTCATGAAAGTTTGCGGACGCTTTACCAAAGCTCATGCAGCCCACGCACAGCTTGGAAACCTGTATGCCCGAATTGCCTAAGGTTGCGTATTGCATGAAAAAAACTCCTTATCTTACGCATGTAGTTTTTGCTCATGCTAGCACAGGGCAAATCCTGCCATGTACATCAAATTTCTCTAAAAATTGCACAATTGACGATGATGTTTTATCGCAGGCTACAATTAATAACGTGCTTTTATGCCCCTTAATCGTGCGTCTTGATGCCTCTTGCGGTCTATCTTTGATACACTAAGCGCTTAAAAACTTAAAAAATAAGGCATAACGAAAAATTATTTGTTACGTCACAATACGTCTAGAGGAACTTGTATGCGCGTCTTGAAATTCGGCGGCACCTCGGTGGCCAATGCTGAGCGAGTGATCAATGTAGCTGATATTGCGGTGAACACGGCCAAGCAAACAGAGACGGCGCTGGTACTGTCTGCACCGGCTAAGGTGACTAATCTCTTAGTGTCCTTGGTCAATAGTGCGGTGCAAGGTGGGGATGGTAGTGCAGAATTTGCCGCCATCCGCAAAATTGTCGAGCCTATGATCGGTACTTTAGCGCTGAAGTATGAGCGTTTTGACGGTCAGGCCATGATGCATGAATTTAATACCACCATGGACTTAATTGCCAGAAGAGTGCAGGGTATTGCACTGTTGGGGCAATGTCCGGAGCTGGTCGAAGCCTTTATTGAAAGCCGGGGTGAGAGCTTTTCCATTTCCATTATGGCCGAGCTCTTGCAAGCACGCGGCTATCGCGTGCGGGTGATTGATCCGGTCATGGTCTTATGCGCCGAAGGCGGTATTTTAGAGTCTTCGGTCAATATTGAAGAGTCCAAGCGCCGCTATGCGATGATAGCTAAAGAGCCCGGAGCGATTACCTTAATGGCAGGCTTCTGCGGCGGTAATGCCAATGGTGATTTAGTGCTGCTAGGGCGCAATGGCTCGGATTATTCGGCGGCCTGCTTGGCCGCGGTAGCCGGCGCCGAGTGCTGTGAAATTTGGACTGATGTCGATGGGGTGTACAGTTGCGATCCGCGCTCGGTGCCCGATGCCGTCCTCTTAAAGCGCATGTCCTATAAAGAGGCCATGGAGCTGTCTTATTTTGGCGCTAAGGTGCTCCATCCGCGCACCATCGCCCCGATCGCGCAATTCCATATTCCGTGCCTAATTAAGAACACCATGAATCCGCAAGGTGAAGGCACTTTAATTGCCGAGGAAACCGATCGCTCCATTCCCATCAAGGGCATTTCAGATTTAAAGAATGTGTCCTTAGTCAATGTGCAGGGCCCGGGCATGAAGGGTATGGTCGGTATGGCCGGACGCTTATTTAGCGCAGTATCGCAGGCCAATATCTCCATTGTCCTCATTACGCAGTCCTCCTCAGAGTACTCCATTACCTTCTGTATCCATTCGCACGATGCGCTCCGCGTGCGCCGCGCGATTGAAGAGGAGTTTTTATTGGAACTGCGCGAGGGCTTGCTCGATCCCATTGAAATTATCGACAAAAAAGCCATTATCTCGGTGGTAGGCGATGGTATGCGCACCATGCGTGGTACCTCTGGTAAATTCTTCCGCGCGCTTGCGCAGGCTAACATCAACGTCAACGCCATTGCCCAAGGCTCTTCTGAGCGCTCAATTTCGGCAGTGATTGAAGAGAGCAAGGTAGCTGAGGCCATTGCCATTTGCCATATGACCTTCTTTAGCGCCAAGCAGATCTTAGATGTCGTCTTAGTCGGCGTCGGGGGCGTGGGCAGTGAGCTGTTACGGCAGATTGCCAAGCAGCAGCAAGAGTTAAGCCAAAAGCAGGGCATTGAGATCCGGGTGGTCGGTATTGCCAACTCGCGCCACTTCCTGACCAATGCCAATGGCATTGATTTGAGCAATTACGTCACCTTACTTAAGCAAGATGATTTACCGTCCTTTAGCATCGGCAGGGCACGGCAGTTAATTGATGATTCGCATTTAGTTAACCCAGTCTTGGTAGACTGCACTTCCGATGAGCGCTTGGCCTTGTCCTATATTGAGCTGATGCAAGCAGGCTTCCATGTAGTCACGCCCAATAAGAAGGCCAATACCGGTACCTTAGAGTACTATCGCGGCTTGCGTCAATGTGCGCGCACCAATCATCGTAAGTTCTTATACGAGGCCAATGTCGGTGCGGGCTTACCGGTGATTAATACCTTGCAAAATCTGCTGGCCGCCGGCGATGAGCTCATTGAGTTCTCCGGTATTATGTCTGGTACCTTGTCCTATATCTTTGGCCTAGTCGAAGATGGTATGACCTTGTCTGAAGCTACCCGCGATGCTTATGAAAAGGGCCTTACTGAGCCCAATCCGCGCGATGACTTAGAGGGTACCGATGTGGCACGCAAGTTGCTAATCCTGGCACGTGAATGTGGCTATGCCTTGAATTTAAGCGATGTCGAGGTTGAAGGCGCGGTAGATGAGCAATACCTTAAAGGCAATAGCGCCGAGGAGGTCATGGCCGCACTTGCCAAAGCCGATGAGCTCTTTAATCACAAGGTAGCCGCCGCGCGTGCTGAAGGCAAGGTATTGCGCTATGTGGCATCGATTAAGGATGGCAAATGCAGTTGTAAGGTAGAGGCCGTCGGTCCGCACGATCCTTTATTTAAGGTGCGTGGCGGTGAAAATGCCTTGGCCTTTACCACTGCCTATTACAAACCGCTGCCGCTGGTAATTCGCGGTTATGGTGCCGGTACGGCGGTGACCGCTGCCGGTGTCTTATCTGATGTACTGCGTCTGCAAAACTGGACGCGTGAGGGTTAATTGCATGACTAAAGCATATCGCGCTTATGCTCCGGCCTCGGCCGCTAACCTCTCGGTGGGCTTTGATTTGTTAGGTGCGGCTTTAAAGCCGATTAACAATGCCCCCTTGGGTGATTTTGTAACCGTGCGTCCGAGCATGCACGAGGGCTGTACAGTGATCTGTAGTGGTCGCTATGCCCATAAACTACCTAGCGACCCCAAAAAGAACATCGTCTACGATGCCTACCTGCTCTATCGTGAGGAGCTGCGCAAACATGGTAAGGCGGTGCTTAATTTAGAGCTGGAGTTACAAAAAAATCTGCCGGTGTGCTCGGGCTTGGGCTCGAGTGCTGCCTCGGTGGTGGCTGCAGTGGTGGCCTTGGATGCGGTGCATGATCATGCCTTGGGCGAGGAAGGTAAGATTAAGCTGATGGGGGCTTTGGAAGGTAAGATTTCAGGCTCCATTCATTATGACAATGTCGCGCCGTGTTATTTTGGCGGTTTACAATTAATCATCGGCGAGTGCGGCATTATCTCCGAGCGTTTACCCTCATTCCCGCAATGGTATTGGGTCTCGTGCTTCCCGGGCATTAAGGTCTCCACTGCCGCCGCGCGTTCCATTTTACCGGCACAGTATCGCAGGCAAGATGTCATCACCTATGGCCGGCATTTGGCAAGCTTCGTCCATGCCTGCCATTGCGGCAATGACAAATTAGCCGCCGCCTGTCTTACCGATGTGATTGCCGAACCCTATCGGGCGCAATTAATCCCCGGCTTTGATTTGGCCCGTCAGTATGGCGCGGCGCTGCAGGCCATTGCCACCGGCATCTCCGGCTCTGGCTCGTCCATCTTCTCCATCTTTACTTCGCTTGAGGCGGCGCAAGAGATGAAGGAGTGGCTAGAGCGCAACTTTATTGATAATGAAGACGGTTTTTGCCATATCTGTACCATTGATGAGCAGGGTGCGCGCGTAGAGACAATCGAGGAATAAATATGCAGTTATTTAACTTAAAGGATAAAAGTGAAGAGGTCTCTTTTTGTGAGGCGGTAAAACGCGGTATCGGCCGTGAGCAGGGCCTGTTCTTTATGGATAAGATTGAGCCCTTAACTGATATTGACGGACTGTTACGGCTGCCCTTAGTGGAGCGTAGCTGCAAGGTTTTACGGCATTTAATTGGCGATGAATTGCCCGAGCTTGAGAGCATTGTCGCCTCGGCCTTTACCTTTAAGGCCCCGCTCGTTAAGGCCGATGACAATCTCTATGCCCTCGAGCTCTTCCATGGCCCAACCTTGGCCTTTAAGGACTTTGGTGCCCGTTTCATGGCGCGCGTTTTAGGCGCAGTGCGCGGGGAGAGCAAACTTACCATCTTAACGGCTACCTCCGGCGATACCGGCGCGGCCGTGGCCGCGGCCTTCTATGGTCAGCCGGGCATTGATGTAGTGGTGCTTTATCCTAAGGGCAAGATTTCGCCGTTGCAGGAAAAACTGATTGCTACCTTGGGTGGCAATATCCGCGCGGTGGAAGTGGATGGTACTTTTGATGAGTGCCAGGATTTGGTCAAGCGTGCGTTTGACGATCTGCCCTTTAGAGCTCAGGTGGGGCTCAATTCGGCCAATTCCATCAATATTTCCCGTCTGCTGGCACAAGTGTGCTATTACTTTGAAGCGGCCGCACAACTAAGCCCCGCACAACGTGAGCACTTAGCCTTTGCCGTGCCGTGTGGCAATTTTGGCAATATTACCGCAGGTCTGATTGCCAAGGCCTTAGGCCTTAAGGCCCGTTTTGCCATTGCCTGCAATGTCAATGATACGGTGCCGCGTTATTTAGCCTCCGGCAAATGGGATCCGCATGCCACCATCCCGACCTTATCTAATGCGATGGATATCTCGCGCCCGAACAATTGGCCGCGCGTGGAAGCTTTAGTGAAGATGCAAGGCTGGTCCCTAAACGACTTTGCCTATGGGCGGATGACGGATGAGGAAACCAAGGCTACCATGAAGGCATTGTATGCCAAGACCGGCTATATCTTAGAGCCCCATGCCGCCATTGCCTATCAGGTGTTAAAGGATAATCTGCAGGCAGGTGAGACCGGCATTTTCTTAGGCACCGCGCATCCGGCTAAATTTAAGGACACGGTAGATACTACCTTAGGTATTGATTTGCCCTTGCCGCAAGCTTTGGCCGCGCGTGCCACGCTTGAGGACAAGAAGACGGAGCTTAAGCCTGACTATGAGGCTTTAAAGGCCTTTATGTTACAAGAATTGGCCTAAAGTAAGTCTACTTGCAAAAAATGCCGTGTAAGGAGCGCCAATGCCCCTTACGCGGCTTTGTTTTATGGGCGCGCCGTAGCCATAAGTTGCGGCAGGGCCTGCAAAAGCGTCTCACAGCCATGGTGAATCTCGTCATAGGCGCGCGCAAAATCTCCGCTATACCATGGATCATCCACCTCAAAGTTGGGGCTGTCGCTATAGGCATACAGTAGTTGCGCCTTAGCTGCCAAGTCCCCAAAGCGCCTAGTTAAATAGTTAAGATTACTCTTATCCATCACCAAGATAAGGTCATAGTAAGTTAAATCTGCTTGCGTGATAACTTGGGCGCGCTTGTGCGCCCCATTAAGGCCGTGGGCGCGCAATTGGGCGGATGCCGGCGGGTAAATGGGATTGCCTTCCTCCTCGCGCGACACGGCCGCTGAGGCGATGGCCACCTTATCTTGCAAATTCGCCTTAGTCACTAAATCCTTAAAAATAAACTCTGCCATCGGCGAGCGACAAATATTGCCATGGCAGACAAAGAGTATTTTGAGCATTACCGCTGTTTTTCCCCGTTAAAAAATCTTTAGGTCCTGATATTACAGGCAAGGCGGCACTTTTAAAAGCCTTCTGTCTGTAGGCTTGTGCCGCTACTATCAGGCAGCGGGGGGATAGGCCTATTATCTGGGCTCTGCCTTAAATAAGGTTCCCACCTGCTTGCCTTTGACGATGTCATAAAGGCTTTGGGGCGTTTTGCCATGGGTAATGATGGTATCGATGCCTTGGGCGGTGGCCAATTGCGCGGCGCGCAGTTTGGTTTTCATCCCGCCGGTGCCGCCGCATGATTCATGATTTGGAGGAGGAGTGGCAACTTGTCCTCTTGGAAAGAGGCAAAGCCGGTGTGAAGCTGACGAGTGCGGGCATGAAGTTGCTGCCCTATGCCCAAGAGGTATGTGCCGCTTATGCTACCTTGCAAATGCAAGTGGATGAGCTCAACGGCCTACAATCCGGGCTCATTCGCATTGGTACCTTCTCAAGCGTTGTCACCCATTGGCTACCCAAAATAATTAAGGAGTTTCAAAAAAACTATCCGCACATCGATTATGAATTGCTCTTGGGCGATTATGGCGAGATTGAAGCTTGGATTGCCCAAGGGCGGGTGGATTGCGGTTTTGTATGCCTGCCCACAAGTCAGGATTTTGAGGTGCTAGCTTTGGCCCAAGATAGGCTTCTTGCCATCTTGCCGCCAAATCATCCCTTGGCCACGGCCGATAAGGTTGCCCTTAAGGACTTGTGTGACGAGCCCTTTATGCTCCTTGAAAAAGGTGGCAGGGCAGAAATTACCGCTTTATTTGCGCGCTATAACTTAAGGCCGCAGGTGCATTTTACGACCTGGGATGATTATGCCATTATGTCGATGGTGGAAAGCGGGCTGGGGATCAGCATTTTGCCGGAATTGATTTTACAGCGCGTGCCTTATCAGATTGTGGCCAAGCCCTTGGATGTCCCGGCCTATCGGCAAATTGGCCTGGAACTGCGCAGTAAACAAAACGCTTCACCGGCGGTCAAACATTTTTACCTTTATATAAAAAGTGGACAATTAATATGAGTTTAAGTGAAAGTGAATTAAGAAAACTGGTGTGGAACGCCATTATCTATGGCAATAGTATTTTCGAGAATTACCACGCAAACCAGCCGCTGGATTTTTATCCTGCAGGCTACTTTCATCGCTTGCATTTAATACTGAATATGTTGGGCATCGACAATAAAGATATGGAAGATCACCGCGATGAAGTTGGGCTACGATATTTTGAGGCCTTGGAAAGTTGTTTAGGTGAAAGCGCAAGTGACGATAGCAAAATCTTTCACGCAGCGGATAAAGCCGGCTTTATCGACTTAACTAAGGTTTCTTTGTAACTTTGTAAGTAGCTCTAGCGTAACGCTCCGGCACGGTAGCCGCACGCCCCTGAAACTTAGGGACGTGACGGTGCGTAGCTTACGCTTACCACTTATAAAGCCAGGTAAGTCGCAATTAGTTGATAAAGCTCGTGCGCATCTTTTACATAGAGATCGCTCTGCCACTTTAGCGGGTCGCCACATTCAAGGGCACCATAACCCCACAGCGCGCAACAGGAAATGCAGCCAGCGGCCTTGGCTGCTTTAATGTCATTTAGATGATCGCCCACATAGAGAGTATAGGCCGGATCAACCTGCAAACGCGCGCAGGCGGTAAGCAGTGGCTCGGGGTGGGGTTTGGCATGGGTGCAACTGTCCCCGCCTAGCAATAGCGATAGGTGCTCAGTACAGGGAAAGTGGGCGAGCAGGGGCTTGGCCATACGATAATATTTGTTGGTAATGACCCCGGTTTTAATCTTGGCATCATCTAAGAAAGTAAGTAGCTTATCTATGCCTACAAAGGGCGCGGTGTGCACGCAAATATGACTTTGATAGTAGGCAGCAAAGCTATCGCGCAATGGCCCTTCAATCATCTGTGCCATCCCCGGGGCGTGCGCTTTTTGCCCCAAGGCGGCACTTAACATCGCGCGCATGCCGGAGGTAAGTTGCCCGCGAATGGCGCTTTCGTCGCCTAGCGGCAAGTGATGCGCGTGTAAGGCGGCCTGACAGGCGGCAATTAAATCGGGGGCGGTATTAAGTAAGGTGCCGTCTAAATCAAAGAGTACGGCTTGCAAATGAGGCAAGAGCGCCACCACGGTGGGCGCTGGGCACAGACTATCTATTGACACGATTAGGTTTTATTCCTATATTGATACCGTATTTTTGTCGGCTGCCAAGGGTGGCAGCCCGGGCATTCCTGGAGAAAGCACACCGATGATAAATCCTGCAGATATCGCAAATTTTAAGGAAAAGAGTGCCTACCTGCAAGGCAACATAAAATCCATTCCTGATTTCCCCAAACCTGGGATTTTGTTTCGCGATATCACCTCGCTGTGCGAGGATAAAAAAGCCTTTACGCTGTGCATTGATTTACTCTATGAGATCTTTAAAGACAGTGCTATCGATAAAATTGTCTGTGCCGAAGCACGCGGCTTTGTCTTCGGGGCTCCTTTAGCCTATCGCTTAGGGGCAGGTTTAGTGCTGGTGCGCAAGCCCGGTAAATTACCGCGTGCGGTAATAAGCGAGCATTATGACTTAGAGTATGGGCAGAATGTGCTGCAGGTAAATCTCGATGCCATCAAGCCCGGAGAGCGCGTCTTAGTGCTCGATGATCTCTTAGCTACCGGTGGTACGGTCGAGGCAATGATTAAATTAGTGCGTCGCCTGAAAGGTGAAGTGGTCGCCGCCGGCTTTGTGCTTGAGCTCTTTGATTTAGGCGCGGCCGAAAGATTACGCAAAAATTGTCAGGTAGAGGTAGTGTCCTTAGTGAAGTTCCCGGGACACTGATGCTAGCTTTCACTTAAGGAAAAGTCATGGCACTTGCATTAACCGGTGAATATCAAGCTTTAGCGCGCAAATACCGTCCGCAGACTTTTGATGATGTGGTCGGACAAAAGCATGTCTTAGGTGCGCTCTCTAATGCTATTGATAGCAAGCGTATTCATCATGCTTATCTGTTAACCGGTACGCGTGGTATCGGCAAAACCACGATTGCGCGTATTATTGCCAAGTGCCTGGAGTGTGAGCAGGGCATCAGTGCGCATCCCTGTGGCCATTGCGCTGCCTGTGAGGGCATTGCCAAGGGCGCCTATCCTGATGTGATTGAAATTGACGCGGCCTCGCAAACTAAGGTCGATGATACACGCCAATTGCTGGAAAATACCCAATATCCGCCGGTAACAGGACGTTATAAGATCTATATCATCGACGAAGTGCACATGCTCTCGCAAAGCAGCTTCAATGCTTTGCTTAAAACCTTAGAAGAGCCGCCGTCATACGTCAAATTTATTTTAGCGACCACCGATCCGCACAAGATCCCAACTACGGTGCTCTCGCGTTGTCTGCAATTTCAATTAAAGGCCTTAACGCACGATGAGATTGCATCGCAGATTATCAAGATTGCCCAAAATGAGCAGATCCCGTGTGAAAACGAAGCGGCGCAATTAATTGCGCGGGCGGCTAAGGGGTCGATGCGCGACGCCTTATCCCTTACGGATCAGGCCATTGCGTTGGGTGGGGGCAAGATTGCCCGTGAGGCGGTCTTATCGATGTTAGGCTCGGCCGGCGATAGTCTGCTTCTTGCTATCTTAGATAGCCTGCTGCCGCAAAGTAAACTTACCTTAGAGGCACTCCTTGCCGACATCGCCGCGGTAAGTCCCAATTATCGCACCTTATTAGAAGAGCTGGCTCTTGCCTTGCATGATGTGGCGCTCTTTCAATTTATCGGCGGGAGTAAACTTAATGTCTTTAGCCTGCCGGTCAATTTATTGGAGCAATATGCGCCGCGCTTTGGGGCACAAGATCTGCAACTTTACTATCAGATTTGCCTTGAGGGCCTGCGCGAATATGAATATGCCCCGGATGGCAAGTCGGCCTTTGAGATGACGGTCTTGCGTTTGCACGCTTTCTCTCCGGAAAAAAAAAAAAAGATTGGATAGGTGAAGATAACGCGGTAAAAGTAGACTATAAACCGCAAGCTCCAAGCGCTAAGCTTCAATCCTCCCAGGTCAAGGCCAATAAAGCGGCACCTGCAAGCTCGCCACTTAATTACGCTCAACCGCTTAATTTTGACAGTGCGCTGGCCAAATTAAATACCTTAAGTGCCTCTTCCTTACCGCGCGTACAACGCCCGGTACAACCGCCTTTAAATCAGGCCACACCTTCTGTTACCCCGCAAGCTCCTGCTTTGGTCTCTGTGCCCACGCCTTTACCGTCACCTGCGGTCAATAATACCCCCAGCGTCGTAGCGGCGCCTACGGGGGTTAATGCGGCGCAACTTGAGCATTATCAATTATGCCGTCAGGTTTTAAGCTATATTCAAGAGGTGCAACGCACCGCAACGCAATTATGTGCGGCCGTCAAGAAGCATCCGGCGGCATCATCGCGTGATCTGCAGTCCTTGCATACCATCGCCAAGGCCATTGATGCGCAGCAACAGGCCCGGCAAGCGGCGGTAGCTCAGACGCCTGAGGCTCCGGTGCTCCAGCCATCGGGAAGCCAGCCAATTTTAGCGTCAGCTCCGACGCTTAATTTAGAGCCGGTAGACGATGATTATGCGCGCAAATTACAAGCTTCAGCGCAGGAGCTGACCAGACCAACGCCGGAGCTTGAGTCTCATGGACCTTTAAGTGAGGCGGAAATTGCGCTACTTACCGATGAGCCCTTAGATAAAAAGCGCCAGGCGGCCCGCGCTATCAATCAGGCGGTGGATGATCTGACCATGCCCGATGATTATGCCTCCCCCTTAGCGGCCAATTTTGCCTCCGGGGAGGAGAGCTCTTTAGCTTTGCCAACAGAGCCTGCGCCTGCAGAAATGGCCTCCGCGCCCCAGGCGCCCCTTTTGCCATCTGTACCCGATACCATGCCTGAGTACATGCAAGAGGTGCCGGAGCCTGAGGAGGAATTTCCTCCCTCCCCCGCAACTGCCATGCCGCCTGACTTTGGGGATGAGGATGCCTTAGATGAAGATCAAGAGCTGGAGGCGCAGGAGCGAAGTGCGCAGGCCATGCTCTTTGCCTCAGCGCCCCAACAAGGTGGGGATAGTGCGGGAGCTGCAGTAGCATCACAACTAGCTACCCAACCGTCACAAACTAAGTCAAGTACACGGCAGCTTCAACCGGTGCAGCAATTACCTACCGGTTATAGTTTGCCCAAATTTAAAGGACTGACGCAGGTTACGCCGGAGGACTTTTATCCGCGCTTAAAACAAATAAGTCCGTGGTATGCCTTAATTGATAAAGCCAAGATCCCTCAAGGGCCCGAGCGTAGTGCTCTCTTGTACTCGTCCTTGGTGCATGAGCCGCAAGAGAATAATGAATTGGAACTTACCATGAGTGAGGAGTATCGCACCTTTATTTTAGGTGGTAAGGCTTTGGCTTTGTTAAAAGAGCTCTTCTCTGAATACTATGGACGTGAGATTAGCCTTAAACTCAATTTCTGCTCTGGAGTACCGGCCAATGCTCCGGTGGCCTTGGTGCAACAGATGTTAGGTGAAAGTTTGGAGCAGCAACGGGAGGCCTTGGCGCGTGATCCTTTTATGCAGGCGCTTTTGGGCAGCTTAGAGGAAAATGTCGCGGAAGTGATGTTAACGCTCTATCATGAAGATAGGAAAGCAACGCCGGCAGTGCCCGCGCCGACTGCACCATAAATTTGCATGCAAGCTGATTTTTTGCCTTATTGATGCTCATTTGCTTTAGCAAACAGCAAAAATTGCCGTAGTGCGCTGTGTTTTAGTCCCGCTATTTGCAGATGAGGGCAAAAATTAGCTTTTAAGGTAAGAAAAGGATAGATAACAGCTAGCATTGTCATATAATGGCGGGGCGTTTTTCGTAAACTGATACTCATCCATTGGGTATTGTATTTTTTAATGTGCTTATTTTTTTAAAGGATTTGGCGCATGAAAAAATTAAATCAAAGCTTAGCTTTCTTCTCTTGTCTGACCGCCGGCCTCGTCATGGGCACAGCCCAAGCCGCTGAGGTTAATATTTGGAACTGGAGCGACTATATCGCCCAGAACACCGTGGCAGATTTTGAGAAAGAGCTCAATATTGAGACTAACTATGCTTTGTTCGACTCCAATGAAATGGTAGAGGCAAGGTTATTGTCCGGTCATTCAGGTTTCGATGCCTGTATGATGACGAGCTACTATGTACCGCGTCTTGCCAAGGCAGGTGCCTTAGAGAAGATCGACAAGAGCAAAATCCCTAATTGGAGCCATTTAGACGAAAATCGTATGAAGATCTTAGCTCAGCTCGATCCGAACAACGATTACGCATATCCTTATACCGAGATCTCCGTAGGAATTGGCTATAACAAAGAAAAGATTGCTGAAATCTTTGGGCCGGACTATAAGGTGGACTCTTGGGATTTCCTGTTTAAAAAAGAAAATTCGGATAAGCTCAAGCAGTGTGGTATTGCCATCTTAGATTCGCCAATTGAAGTGATTTCGACGGTAATGCACTACTTAGGCAAAGATCCTAATTCTGAAAAGGCTAGCGATTACACTGAGGCCCAGGAGATTTTGACCAAGTTGGCCTCCAATGTCGCTTATTTCCACTCCTCGCGCTTTATTAACGATTTAGCCTCCGGCGAAATCTGTGTGGCAGTGGGCTATTCGGGAGATATTCTGCAGGCAGCTGACCGCGCCAAACAGGCCAATCGTGGCTATACCATTGATTTCGTGATGCCTAAGGAAGGCACCTTACTGTGGTATGACTGCTGGACCATTCCGGCCGGGGCTGAGAACTATGACGAGGCTCATGCCTGGTTTAACTACTTGATGGACGATAAGGTTGCCGCCTCCATCTCCAATGAAATCAAGTACATTCTGCCGGTCAAGGGTGCGATTGCTAATTTAGGCGATGACTTAAAGAACAATCCTAATATTAATTTATCGCCCGAGAAGTTAGCTACCACCTACTTCCCTAAGCCGACCTCGAACAAAGTATCGCGTATTACCAATCGCGTCTGGAACTCGATGAAGCTCAACTCTGAGTCTGAAGAAGGTAGCGGTTGGGAATAAGCCCTGCTTGATATCACTAAAGAGGCTGGCATCAATGTGCCGCCTCTGCTGTAAGCCCCTGCATCTGCGGGGGTTTTTATTTACCTTGATCTCTAAGGCGCACTCTTTACTGCCTTAAATTTAGCTTTCATGGGGCAGAAGCTAAAAGCAGATGGCAGGCTTTCTTATCTGCGCTACAATAGCGTCGATTTTGCATGTTACGTAAATACAAACGAAAAAATGACCAAGACTGTTAGCGATTTAAAGCCCGGTGAGCGGGCAGTGGTGACTGTCGTAGGCGGCAGCGGGGCCTTGCGCCAGCATTTTTTAGATATGGGGCTGATCCCCGGCAGCGAGGTGACCTTAATTAAGTTTGCGCCGATGGGCGATCCTTTAGAGCTTAAGGTTAAAGGCTATGAGCTTACTTTACGTTTAGCCGATGCCGCGCACATTACCGTGCGTCCGCTTGCTGCCGGTGAAGAAGGACCGAAAATTGTCAGCACCGCGCACTTGCCTGACATTGAGCCGGTAGAGCACCCGGGCCTTGGTGAAGGCGGGCGCTATCATGAGCATGATGAAGAGCATCCGCTGCCTGATGATGTGATGCTGACCTTTGCCTTGGCCGGCAATCAAAATTGCGGCAAGACTACCTTATTTAATCAATTAACCGGTGCCAATCAGCATGTTGGCAATTTCCCGGGCGTGACGGTGGATGGCAAGAGTGGCACGGTGCGCGGTTTTGCCAATACCGAGATCACCGATTTGCCAGGTATTTATTCGCTCTCGCCCTATACCGCAGAAGAGGTAGTGACGCGGCGCTTTATTTTAGAGCAGCATCCTCGCGGGATTATCAATATTGTCGATGCCACCAATATTGAGCGCAATTTGTATCTGACCATGCAGTTAATGGAGCTGAACATTCCGATGGTGCTGGCCCTTAACATGATGGATGAGGTCAAGCGCAATGGCGGCTCGGTGCGCATCAATGAGATGGAAGAGCTCTTAGGCATCCCGGTGGTACCGATTGCCGCGGCCAAAAATGAAGGCGTGGATGAATTGATCCGTCACGCCATTCACGTGGCTCACTATCAAGAGCGTCCAACGCGCAGTGATTTTTGTGATGAAGAAGATTACGGCGGGGCGGTGCATCGCTGCTTACATGCCATCATGCACTTAATTGCCGATCACGCCGAGCGGGCTAATTTACCGGTGCGCTTTGCCGCCACCAAGATTGCCGAAGGTGATACCAGCATTATTGAGGCCTTGCATTTAGATGACAATGAAAGGCAGATGCTTGAGCACATCATTGTGCAAATGGAGCAGGAGCGGGGGCTTGATCGCTCGGCGGCCATTGCCGATATGCGCTTTACCTTTATTGAGCGTTTGGTCGCGCGCACGGTGGTTAAACCGCAAGAGAGTGTGGAGCATAAGCGCTCGCTTAAAATTGATGAGATCTTAACCGGGCGCTTTACGGCTATCCCGTCCTTTGTGGCCATTATGGCGCTGATTTTTTATTTAACCTTTAATGTCATTGGCGCCTTTTTACAAGATTGGTTGCAACGCGGCATTGATGCTCTAGCCGCTTTGACGGATGCGGCCCTTACTAGCGCACAGATAAGTCCGGTGATTCACGGGCTTATTATTGACGCCATCTTCAATGGTGTGGGTACGGTGTTAAGCTTCTTGCCCATTATCGTCACCCTGTTTTTCTTCCTTTCTTTATTGGAAGATACCGGCTATATGGCGCGCGTCGCTTTCGTGATGGATAAGCTTCTGCGCAAGATAGGCCTGTCCGGGCGTTCGATTGTGCCGCTCCTTATAGGTTTTGGTTGTACCGTACCGGCGGTGATGTCAAGTCGTACCTTGCCTTCAGCCCGTGACCGTCGTCTGACCGTGATCTTGACTCCCTTTATGAGCTGCTCGGCCAAGTTGCCCATTTACGGCTTCTTTACCGCAGCTTTCTTCCCCGGAAAAGGGGCGCTTATCATGACGGCACTGTACTTCTTTGCCATCGGCGTGGGGATTATTGTGGCTCTTTTGCTACGCTATACCGGCTTTAAAGGCGAGGCAGTACCTTTTGTGATGGAATTGCCCAATTATCGTATGCCTAGTGCCAAAAACGTCTTGCGCTTACTGTGGGATAAGGCCAAGGACTTCTTGCAACGCGCCTTTACCATCATCTTTGTGGCCACCATCGTGATTTGGTTCTTGCAAAACTTCAATTGGCAATTGGAGCTCACCACGCAGGCAGATAGCAGTCTATTAGCCTCAGTGGCACAATTGGCCGCACCGCTTTTTGCCCCCTTGGGCTTTGGCGATTGGCGTATTGTCACCGCCTTAATTTCAGGCTTTATGGCCAAGGAAAGTGTGGTCTCCACCTTATCCTTACTCTTTGCCCCGCTGGGACTTGGCACAGTGTTAAATCCGCTGTCGGCTTTATCGCTGCTGATTTTCTGCCTACTCTATACGCCGTGCGTGGCCGCCATGACCACCATTAAGCGTGAATTGTCCTGGCGCTGGGCTTTGCAGGTGGCGGTATTTCAGTTAGGCATTGCCTGGCTGTGTGCCTTTATCATTTATCACCTCTGTATGGCGGTAGCATAAAGGCAATCGTGCGATGTTAGATTGGATCTTAGGGACACTCTTAGTTATCGCCGTCGGCGCCGCCCTCTATGCGATATTGCGCAATAAAGGCGGCGGCTGTAGTGGCGCCTGCGGCAAAGATTGCCGGCAATGTGCCGCTTCCATGGGGCGCAAGCGCACCCCACGCTCCCGGCGCTAAACTAAACTATGCATGGCACGTGACAGCTGTTGCCATGCAGATCCCTTGTAGCGCATGACAATAGGGAAATTTGCTTTATGGAAATTCTCTTGGGTTAAGCATGCTCTCCTTTAATGCGCTAAAGTTCAGGACGCCTTGGCAATTTACCGTGCCAGGGCGGCTTAGTAAGTTTTCCTAAGTAGCGCATTTTGCTGTCGCAAGCAGTTATGCGGACAAAATAAGGCCGTTTGGGCGGAAGAAGAGGCAACGCTCCCAACTTGCCCATCGGTTGGTCTGGGCTAGGGCTTATCTAGCGGGCTAAGCTTTAGACCGACCGTGCATCAGCAGTCACCTTTGCCGAAAGATTTGTGGTTGTGTACTATGTCCGTTTTTAGGGATCAAACTGCATGCAGGTCTTATTCTTATGTGCCAAAGCTTGGTTAAGGTAAATTTAAGAAATGGCAATATGCTGGCGCCAAGCATGCGGGCAGTGCGGCGACAAACACTCGGGCGCCGGCTATGCCTTTACCTGATGATTGCAATGAGCTTTAAAGGCGCAACGGCATCGTATGCAGCATGGGGGTAAGCGCCATAAAAGGACGTGCTTTAAGCAGGGTACGCTCTGCTTTTGGCAGGATGGCTCCTTCTTTATATAAGCAATAGTTTAGGGGACAAGGCTTGTATTTGGTGGCATAAGGATTGCTTAAGCGTGATCGTTGGGCGCGCCTTATGTCTGCGGATTGTCGTTATGAGTCTGGATTTATTGTAGCTAAGTCTGCCGACGGCATGGGAAGGCTTACGTTAGCTACGTTGCGGATATGGTTTAAGCCGGACGTGAACTTAAGCTGATGTTTATGTTTTGGGCAATGACAGAAAAATTTTTCTTTGCTGATAAATATATTAGCGATGCGATAAGTAAACTTTGCCAAATTAAAGAGAAAAGGGCTATACTGAGCTTCAGAAAGTTTTACTCTTAAAATTTAACCGAACTTTTTAGTTGTGTAACATTGGCGCAACCAACTTCTTAATGGAGATGAGATCATGAAGCAGAAAGCTAGATCTAAGAAATTAACGCCTTCTTTATTGGCGTTAGGAGTGATTAGTGCTTTATACTGCACTGATGCAGCCGCACTTAGTATTAATGGTGT
>JAHLFG010000057.1 GCA_018883895.1 Candidatus Anaerobiospirillum merdipullorum | reverse complement strand
AATTAGTCCATCTTCAAGGAGCGACGGGCACATTCACATAAAATGTCGGCACAATCGGGGATGGAGAACTTACTGCTATCAATTAAGATATGACGATGCGTAAGCTCGGAGTGTGCCTCCGGCTCACAGGCTTTACGATAGGCATCACGTGCCTTATCGACACGTTTGATGGTCTCGGCAGCCGTCTTGGGGTTCATCATTAATTGATGAATGCAATTATCCAAGCGTTTTTCAAAAGGTGCGTAAACATAGATATTTAGCACATTGTCCATATCGGCCAAAATGCTGTCAGCGCAACGTCCGACAATAATGCAGGAATTTTGCGCGGCAAAATCACGGATCACGCTCTTTTGCACCTCAAAGATCTCGCGATTGATGTCGTAGACATCCAAATGGAAGAGATAGCTGTGGCGCATAAAGAAATTGCCTCGCGGGA
The DNA here is from genome assembly GCA_018883895.1 of Candidatus Anaerobiospirillum merdipullorum. Lineage (GTDB taxonomy): Bacteria > Pseudomonadota > Gammaproteobacteria > Enterobacterales > Succinivibrionaceae > Avisuccinivibrio > Avisuccinivibrio merdipullorum. The sequence continues at coordinate 7,595 of JAHLFG010000057.1, read as the reverse complement.
GCACTTCATCATGGTGACTGACGCTTTGGATCGATAAACCCATGCGCTTGGCCGTTTCCGCCACGATATCGCGATCCATAAAGTTGATGTTCAAACGCTTGGACATCTCCTTGGCGATAGTGCGTCCCATGCTAGCGAACTGACGCGAGATGGTAATAACGTAATGGCTCATCCAAGTTCTCCTTTTTAGGCTTTAACCACCCGATAAGCCGCAGCGGCGGCCTTACGGCGGCTATTGATATGACGTACCACCAGTGACAGGGCAAAGTTGATGATGAAGTATATCGCAGCCGCGCAACCATAGAGCACGAAAACGTCGGAGACGTTAACATTGCCAGTACCGTTATACAAATTGGCGGTACTTAAAATTTGGCGCACGCGTGACATCAACTCAATGGTGGCCACGTTGGCTAAGTAGGAGGAGTCCTTAATTGTGGTAATGATCTGACTTAATAAGGTCGGAACCACATTACGAAAAGCCTGCGGCAGGATGATATAGACCATGGTCTGCACGGTATTAAAGCCCTGCGAGGCCGCGGCTTCAAATTGACCGGCCGGCACCGAGTTCAAACCACCACGTACAATCTCGGCAATTACCGAGGAGGTGAAGAGAATTAAGGCAATTGAGGCCTTAAATAATAAGGTGGTTTCAACGGTGGTAAGTCCAAACATGCGGTGAGCAAAGAGATCTGGCACTGGGCAGAACACCACGCAAATAAAGATCCACAATAAGAGCGGAGTATTGCGGAAGATCTCAATATAAGCGATGGCGGCATAACGGAAAATGCGATAGCGCGGATCGTGGCAATAGTTACGTACTAAGGCCAAAATGGAGCCGAAAATCACACCGGCAATCACCGCAATGGTGGAAATAATGACGGTAAAAAGCGTGCCTTTGAGGATATAGATCCAAATGGCCGTGTTTTCCATCATGCCAAAACTTGCGGACCATTCTTCCATCATGATAAATCCTCCGGCGCTTGGGCCACGTCTTTCTTAAAGGTCAGGCGCTCACGGCGCTTTAAGTTGTTCTCCCAGGTGCTTGCTAACATCGACAGCGGGAAGCAGATGAGGAAGAATAAGATACCGCTGACCAAATAGGCCGGGCCATGGGCACCGCCGGTATTGGCACCGGTGACGAAGCTGTAGGTAATGGAAATTAAGTCCGAGCCACCAATGATATAGAGGCAGGAAGTATTCTTAATTAAATTAACTACTTGATTGACCATCGGCGGCAGAATGATTTTCACACTCTGCGGCAAAATGATGTAATACATTGTGCCTAAGTAGTTAAAACCCTGCGAGTAAGATGCCTCAAACTGTCCGTGCGGAATGGACTGAATGCCGGCGCGAATTACCTCTGACATATAGGCACCGTGATAGACACCAATTGAAATAATGCCTGAGGTAATAATGCCAATGCTGTGCCCGGAAAAGGACATCGCATAATATAAGAAGCAAATTTGGAGCAGTAACGGCGTGTTCTGAATAAACTCGACGTAAACGCGTGCAATAGCCTGTAACGGCTTTTTACCGCTCGTGGACATCAGACCGAAAATAAGTCCGAGGCAGAGCGAGAGCATCACCGCAAAAAGCGCTGTTTCCAGCGTGGTAAGGAAACCTAAGATAAAGGTCGACTTATAGGTCCAGACCTTCATCCAAGCGTCCAGGGAAATCAGTGTTTCCATGATGTTCCTAATAAAAATGAAAGGCAGGAAGGAGCACTTCCTGCCCGTGAAAAACTAGCACTTAAGCTTTAAGCTTAATTTAAATTGTTTTCCTCAATGAGCTTGGCAAGGGTACCGTCAGCCTTCCAAGTCTTGATGAGGTTGTCCACATAAGCACTTAACTCTGAGCCTTTCTTGGTGCAGGTACCATAGTCCTGCGGAGAGAAGCGGGCATCGGTAACGAAGGATCGGTTTTTGGTCTGATAAATGTTCAGAATGGACTTATCCACACAGAAGGCCTGTACTTCACCGGCACTTAAAGCAGTGGAGATGGTCGGGTAATTGTCATACTGCTGGAAAGAAATACCCTGTGTCCAAGTAGCAGGATCAAAGGTCTTTTCATTAAAACCAGCGCCGTCGATGATACCGGCCTCAATCATGGCTTTGGTTAAAGCCATCGCTGAGGTAGAGCCAGAGGAAACACCGACCTTCTTATCCTTTAAATCAGCTAAAGTTTTAATGTTGCTACTATTTTCCACTAAGACGGAAACATAGTCAGTATAGTAAGGAGTGGAGAAGTCCCAGTGCTTGACACGCTCGGGGGTAATGGTAAAGGTGGCAATGGCGATATCTAAGTCACCAGAGTCCACTAACTCACCACGGGTGGCAGCCGTTACGGCGGTAAATTCCACATCAACGCCTAAGCTGTCAGCGATCATTTGCGCTAAAGTGTCTTCATAGCCCTTATATTCGCCGGAGAGCGGATCTTGGAAGCTAAAGCCAACCACGTCATTTTTGACGCCGACTTTTAAATAACCGCGGTCTTTAATTTCATCGATTTCACCGGCGGCAAATGCGGCGGTGGTGGTGCAGGCGGCAAAAACGCCGGCTAAGGCCAGCGCGCCAAAGTTTTTAGTAAGCTTTGCAAAGTTCATACTTTACTCCTTGTCGTGAGATCATGAATTTCTGAACGTTTAATGGCGCAGAATCTTGCCTAAGAACTGCTGTACGCGTTCATTATCCGGGTGGTTAAAGAAATGTTCCGGGGTGCCTTCTTCGATGATCATGCCATCTTCCATAAAGACGATGCGATCCGCCACTTCACGGGCAAAGCCCATTTCGTGGGTCACAATGACCATGGTGATATTAGACTCTGAGGCCAGTTTCACCATGACATCAAGCACTTCTTGAATGGTCTCCGGGTCAAGCGCGGATGTCGGCTCATCAAATAAGATGATCTTGGTTTTGGCGCATAAGGCACGGGCAATGGCAATACGTTGCTGCTGACCACCGGATAAAGTAGTTGGATAGACATGTGCTTTATCCGCCAGTCCCACCACATTTAAGTAGTGCATGGCCACTTCTTGCGCTTCTTTTACCGATACGCCATGCAATTTAACCGGTGCTAAGGTTAAATTGTGCATCACATCTAAATGCGGATAGAGGTTGAACTGCTGAAACACCATTGAAGTGGTGCGGCGCACCAATTTGATATGATTGCGGGCAGTCATTTCTTCGCCATCGATGATTACCTTACCTGAAGTCGGTACTTCAAGATAATTCATGCAACGGACGGTGGTAGACTTTCCCGAGCCGGACGGACCGACGATGACTAGCTTTTCGCCTTCCTTGACATGTAGGTTGACGTCCTTGAGTACGTGCAGGTCTCCAAAGAATTTATTGATGTGTTCTAGCTTAATCATTGGCTATTGCTTCTAAATTAAAGATAGGTTTGAGAGCTTTTGCCCCAAAACAGTTGACTTCATCATAGCTATCTATGGCCTAAAAGCCAAACTTCATACGGTTTGCATCTTGATGGTGCATTGTTTTGCACTAAATTTGAACTCAAATTACAGCCAATAATAAGATAAAAACTAATGTTTTTATAAATTTTTCTGTAAGTTAGCTTAAATTTAGCCTTGTAAAGATGATGAAACTTCGATCTATTATAAGGCAAAAACCAGCCTCCGCCAAAAGAGGGCAGGTTAAAAAATGGTGCACCTAAATTAAGCGTTTACGTTGGGAAGATGCGGCTATATTTAAGCTTTCGCGATATTTGGCGATGGTGCGGCGCGCTACATTAAAGCCCTGTGCTTGTAGCTTATCGGCAATGGCCGCATCCGAAAGCGGTTTGCGGGGATTTTCTTTAGCGATTAATTCCTTGATATGAGCCCGAATGGCCGTGGCGGAGGCAGTGCCCCCATCTTCGGTGGAAACATGACTTGAGAAAAAGAACTTTAATTCATAGGTGCCGCGCGGAGTTTGAATATACTTACCGGTGGTGGCACGCGAGACGGTGGATTCATGCAAGGATAGCTCTGAGGCAATGTCACTTAAGATTAAAGGTTGCATCGCACTTTCTCCGTCGGTAAGAAAGGCTTGCTGTTTGCGCATAATGCATTGTGCAACAGTCAGAATGGTCATGGCACGGTTTTCAAGGGCTTTAATGAAGTAATTGGCCTCTTGCTTGGAGTTTTGCAAATAAGCTTTGTCGCGCTCATTTTGCACCTGTTGCGCTAGAGCAAGATAACGCTGATTTAAACGCAGGCGTGGCAACTGATTATGTGGATTGAGAATGACTTGATACTCATGAGCTTCATTTTTGACCATCAAAACGTCAGGGATGATGAAATCGGATTTATCCTTGAGCACGCCTTGTCCCGGGCGCTGATTTAAAGAAGTGATGAGCTTTAGGACTTCCTTTAACGTAGCCTCCTTGATGGTCAAACGCTGGCAAAGGGTGCGAAAATCGCGATGGGTAAGTTGTGGTAGATAATCCGTTAAGATACGTCGAGCCAAAGGCAAATGCGGCGTGTTATTCGGCAACTCATTTAATTGAATTAAAAGATATTCCTGCACGCTACGCGAGCCTACTCCTAAGGGATCATAATGCTCAATTATTTTAAGCACGGTCAGGACATCATCATAGGTAACGTCAGGATAACGCTCTTTAACAAAGTGCAAGATGTCATCTAAGCTTTCATTTAAATAGCCGTTGTCGGCAATACCATCAATAATGGCCTCGGCAATGGCGCGGTCGGCACCACTTAAGGGAGAGCAATTTAACTGCCAGGTTAAATGTGCCTGCAAACTCTCACTGCTTGCACCGGTATAGACATTGTCATTTTCCAGGTTTAAATCTTTCACACGCCGCACTTGAGTGGCATGGTACTCATCAAAGGGTGCACTCTTATCTACTGCCGACAAGGTAGAGCCGGTGGCATCAATGGCCGAGAGTTTATCGTGCGCCAATCTACCATCAGCCGAACAGATGACATCATTGGCCAGCGAAATATCCGCATTGGCCACCGAATGATCGTTATCAAAGGGATCGTAGACATTATCGGCAGCGTTTTGTGCCTCGATGAGCGCATCTAAAGATTGCACGCCAAAGGAGTTATCACCTACTTCCTCAAGGAGAGGATTGCGCTCGAGCATATGTGTGATCTCAGCACGCACTTCAAGAGTGGATAATTGCAATAAGCGAATGGCCTGTTGCAATTGTGGAGTCATGGACAGACTTAGGTTGGATGCGTTTTTTAACGCCATTGCATTGTAAGGTCTGGCCATGTTTACTCCTTATGTTTGGGCCAAGCGGTAACCGACCTTACATGGAAAAGCTACTGCCTAAGTACACATTTTGTACCTTTTCGTTAGCTAAAATTTCCGCGGCGGTACCGTGGGCGATGATTTCACCTTCGTTGACAATATATGCAGTTTCGCACACATCTAAGGTTTCGCGTACATTATGGTCGGTAATCAGTACGCCAATCCCGCGATCTTTAAGGTGTATCACAATTTCTTTAATTTCAGATACCGAAATCGGATCTACACCGGCAAAGGGCTCATCAAGAAGCACAAACTTGGGACTGGCTGCCAGGGCGCGGGCGATTTCTACGCGGCGGCGCTCACCGCCTGACAAACTCATACCTAAGTTGTGGCGTAATTTGGTGATGCTAAATTCCTGCAAGAGATCTTCCACGCGTTGCTCGCGCTCAGCTTTACTTAAATCAGGCACGAGCTCGACTACTCCTTTGATATTTTGTTCGACCGTAAGTTTACGGAAAATGGAATTTTCTTGCGGAAGGTAACCCAAGCCGGCACGAGCACGTTTGTGCATTGGCAAATGGGTAATATCGTGCTCATTTAAGATAATTTGCCCATTATCGGCGGTAATAATGCCGACAATCATATAAAAGGAGGTGGTTTTACCGGCACCGTTGGGACCTAACAGGCCGACGATGCTTCCTCCGGCGACCTCTAAACTGACATTTTTCACCACCATGCGTTTTTTATAGGTCTTTTGTAGCCCAATGGCCTGTAATTTATTCATACGCGCGCTTATTCCTCTAACTCTGCCGGGACAAAGGTGGTGGATACTCTGCCGCCTTGCGTGGAGGCATTATCGGCGCGCATCCTTTGCGTGACGATATTGTATTCAATGCGCTCACCGGTCATGGAGCTTTCATTTTGCCAAATGGTAGCTCTGCCGTTTAACACCACTAAGCTTTGTTTGGGCAGATAGCTTAAAGTAGATGAACGGGTATGGATGGGCTTGCCATTATCCAAAATTTGCTGAAATGTCACCGGATGGCCATAGGCAATAATGCTTTCAAGTTTACTGTCGCTACCGCGGGTTACTTCTATCTTGTCGGCTTTGATTTCCATGGTGCCTTGCGTGGCGACCACATCGCCTTCAAAAATCACCTTATTGGCTTTAAGGTCGGCAAGCTGTTGCTCCGATACCACATTAATTGGTTGCTTATAGTCATCGCTTTTGCCAAAGCTGGTGGCGCTGACCGTGCATAAAAGCAAGAAGCTTAATTTAATTAAATTCGTAGCGCGCGTGCGGATCATTTAAATATACCTTTTTGTCATTCATATCAGCCCGCAGGCCGTGACCATAGTTTACAAAATTGGGGCCGCTGATGCGTACTTCCTTTGGAGTAGTAATCAGATTTTTTTGCATATCAAGGTGTAAATAAGAGGTGTCAGCATTGCTTATCGGACTATTGGCAAACAATGCTTTAAGCTTAACCTCACCTTTAAGCTCGACCTCTTGATTGAGCACCACCCGTCCTTGATTGGCACTTAGTTGCCAAGGCTCAGCTTGGCGATAATCTTTTTTTGATCCATAGTTATAGTAAATGCCGTCGGGCTTACTTAAGAGTAAGAGGTCGCGATTTTGATAGAAAATGACGGTCTGGGCTTCTAAATGATGGATGAGCTTGCCCGTTTTATCAAAGTTATCTCCACTAAAATTAGTGGCCGTAAAGGTTGGGTAGCGTTCCATGATTTCGGCGTCATCCATCAGTTGGCGTTTATTGGATAACTGATAGACAATGGCCGCGATCACAATGAGAGCCACCGAGAGGATAAAAGATCGTAAAGTAACGCCCATTAGTTTGGTCTACCGGTAAAAGTTAATTGGCCTTGTGCCATTAAGATAAGATCACAAAGTTCCCGTGCCGCCCCGTGTCCGCCTTTTAGGTCAAGCACTAAATCACTTATCTGCTTAATATAAGGGTGAGCATCATATGGGCAGGCGGTAAATCCTGCCTGACTGAACATCGGCAGATCATTTAAATCATCGCCCATCGCGCAAACATTGGCGCTTGTAAGCTTGAGTTTGGTTTTAATCTCTTGTAAAGCAAGGCTCTTATCTGAAACTCCCTGCAACACAAGCTTTACTTGCAACTCTTGCATGCGGCGCGTGACCACCGGCGCATTGCGCCCGGTAATAATGGCGCACTGCACCCCATAGCGCTGCAGAAGGGTAATGCCTTGCCCATCGCGGGTGGAGAATTTTTTCAGCTCCCCTTCATGATTATCTAGATATACCCCACCATCGGTAAGGGTGCCATCAACATCAAAAACCACTAATTTAATGGGTTTTAAGCGCTCTAAGAGGGCAGTGGAGCGAGGCCC
>JAHLFG010000056.1 GCA_018883895.1 Candidatus Anaerobiospirillum merdipullorum | reverse complement strand
GTCCAATTTTTTTGCGCCTTGGCCGAAGAGGGGGCAATGAGGAAAATCTTATCGTGCTCAAAATAGCTCTTGGCATAGTCGCGCTCATTGTCCTGTAGCGCAAAATCCCAATAGGGCTCCACCTCACCTAGGCCTGCAGCCCGGGCAAAGGCCAAAAAACCTGCCAGGACATGCGGATTTTGCGGCGAGGGTACCGCTTTATCGATAAAAAAGCGCTGGCCTTCGCGGGCACGATCGGCATCATAGCCGTATTTGACCTTGGCATGAATGCAGGTGGAGGCTAAGGAGGCTTTAATGGAGGTCTGCAGATTAAGCAGACAATCAAATTGCTTGTGCGCAAGCTCCTGACGCAGGCCTAAGAGCGCGCGTAAACCCTGACCTTTAAAGTCCAAAGGATAGAGCGGCACTAAGGGATCTTTGTCATGATTGTAAAAGAGCGAGGCAAAGCGCGCGTCAATTATCCAAGAGATTTTGTGGCGCGGATGGGCGCGTTTGAGCCCGCCGATAAAGCCAAAGGCATTGATACAATCGCCTAGGGCAGAAAGCCGTAATACGGCAATGCGTTGTTTGTGACTACAGGAACTGTCCATAATGCTAGTGTGGATAAAACTGCAATGGGGCCTATTCTAGCAGATTCAGCCCCCACTGCACGGTAAGTAGCATTTAGTTACGCTCTAAAGAGCGAAATTGGCTTTGACAACCGGCACTAAATAATGAAATTACATTGTAGGCCTGTTGCGTAAGTATCGTTGCGGCATTGACCATGGATTGTGTTTTGGTCATGGGTTTGTTGCAAATGGAGAACATCGCCGTCAGGCCATTACCGTAGATGGCCTCCGCACTTTTGTCGATAATGCCACACAAAGCCACATCGGGCACTTGATATTGCTTGGCCAGACGTAACAGCCCGGACGTACTCTTGCCGGTAAGATCTTGCTTATCAAGCGTGCCCTCGCCGGTAAGCAGTAAATCACTTTGACTGATGCGTTTGGCCACATGGAGCAAATCCACCACCAGATCAAAGCCGGGCACTAATTGGCAGTGACCGGCCGTCGTCCCTAAGGCCGCACCAATGCCGCCGGCGGCGCCGGTGCCCGGTAAATTCCGGATATCGCGCTTAAAATGGGTGGCCAAGACATCATAAAAGCCGGTGAGTAATTTCTCTAAGGTGGGTAAATCTTGCCGTGAGGCGCCTTTTTGCTGGGCAAAACTATAGGTCGCCCCATTGGGCCCAAAGAGCGGATTGGGCATGTCATAACAGACCTCAAAAAGACAATTGGCGGTCAGCTCGTCAAAACGCCTACTGTCCATAAAGCGAATTTGGCGCATATTGGACGGATTGGTGGCATCAATTAAACTACCGTCCTTATCGTAAAAGGCGCAGCCCATGGCATTTAGCATGCCGATCCCCAAATCATGGGTGGCGCAGGCCCCCAGGCCAATGGTGATGACTTTGGCGCCGCGCTTGATTAAATCGGTGAGGACCAGGCCTAAAGGATAGCTACTTGCCACATAGGGATTAAGTTTTACCTCCGAAATTTGCCGCTGACCGCAAATGCTCGCCATCTCAACGATAAAGCGCTCGCCGCGATGTAAGACCTCACAGGCTTTGACATTGGAATAGGGATTGGGCGCAATGCGGATGCTTTCACGCATATAACCGCGTTTTTGCAAGGTAGGCGTAATGGCATCGAGAAAACCCTCGGAACCATCGGATATCGGTAATACCACGGTTTCGATACGCGAATCATACTTTTTAATACCTATCTCCACTGCCAGGCAGGCTTCCTTAGCGCTCAAACTTCCTTTAAAAGCACTAAGAGCGATCACAACACGCATATTCACCTCGCGGTTAAAAATAGTTTTAGGTTGTCCCTGCTAAAAAATAAGGCGCTCCCCCTTAAAACAGGGAGAGCGTAAGGTGAGGGAAAGATAAAGAGAACTTTAAAATATTTAATAAATATTGTAAATTTTATTTTAACTTATATGAGTTATTTGTTAACCACATTAATGGGTTGTCCGGCGATATAGGCCTTAGCATTTTCCACGGCACAATCCATGATGCGCTGACGGCTTTCTTTAGGCGCCCAGGAAATGTGCGGGGTAATGAGGCAATTCTTGGCCTTAAGGAGCGGATTATCCCCCTTAATCGGCTCCGTGGACACCACGTCCAGGCCCGCGGCGGCCACCTTGCCGGAATTTAAGGCATCGGCCAAATCTTGCTCCACAATCAGCGGACCACGGCTATTATTGATAATGATGACGCCATCCTTCATCTTGGCAATGGTGTCCTTATTGATAATGCCTTGGGTCTCAGGGAATAACGGGCAGTGCAAGGCGATGACATCGGACTTGGCCAGTAAAGTATCTAAATCGACATAGCTGGCGATGGCGCGACCGCTGTCGTTGGGGAAACTGTCATAGGCTAAGATATTCATGCCCATGGCCTTTGCAATGGCACCGGTGTGCTGGCCGATGCGGCCAAAGCCGATAATACCTAAGGTCTTCTTATCCAGCTCAATTAAAGGATAATCCCAATAGCACCAATCCTGGCAATGCTCCCACTTGCCTTCAAAGACCGTCTGCGAATGATGGGCCACATGATGGCAAATTTCCAGTAAGAGGGCAATGGCAAATTGGCTGACCGAGGCCGTACCATAGACCGGAACATTGGTGACCGGAATGCCCTTTTCCTTGGCATAGTTATAATCTACCACGTTATAGCCGGTAGCAAGCAGGCTGATGAATTTCATGGACGGGCAGGCATCAATCACGCGCCGGGAAATCGGCGTCTTATTGGTATACACGAGCTCAGCATCGCCAATGCGCGCAATAATCTCGTCTTCATTGTTGACGTCGGTACGATCATAAACGGTTAACTCACCTAAGGCAGCCAAGCCACTCCAGCTTAAATCGCCCGGGTTTTCAGTATAGCCATCTAAAACAACAATCTTCATAATAGCGTTTTCCTTTTTATAAAGTAGTGGAACATTTGATTAAGCGAAAGATATTTTCTGCCGTAGCCGTAAGATTCTCTTTGCTCTTATAACGTGACACCGAGAAATCTTCCGGTAAGCGATTGATGGAAAAGACCGCGCTAAGTCCCATCGCGTAGCCTGGCTCCAAGCCTTTATCGATGGCGCCACCTACAATCGCTATTACCGGGACGTTTAAGGCCTGCGCCCGTCGGCTAATGCCGATGACGACCTTACCTTGTAAACTTTGACTATCCAGGCGGCCTTCACCGGTGAAGATGAAGTCAGCATCGGCGGCTAAATCTTCAAAATGGGTGGTATCCAACATGGTGTCGATGCCGGATTTAAGTTTGGCATGGAAGAAGGCCACACAACCGGCTCCCATCGCTCCGGCCGCACCACTGCCGGGGGTGTTTTCTAAATCACATTTAAGCTGCGTGCGCATTAAACGGGCCAAATGCTTCATCTTAGCGTCCAGCGCTTCCACCATTACCGGATCGGCACCCTTTTGCGGGCCGAAAATAAAGGAAGCGCCGTTAGGTCCGGTCATGGGATTGTCGATGTCACACATGGCAATGACCGTGGTGTGCGCCAAGCGCGGATCAAGCTGCGTACAATCGATGGTGCAGATTTCATCTAAGGTCCCGCCGGTGGGAATGAAGCTTTCGCCGGCAGCATTGATAAAGCGCACTCCCAAGGCTGCGGCG
>JAHLFG010000055.1 GCA_018883895.1 Candidatus Anaerobiospirillum merdipullorum | reverse complement strand
TTTGGCTTCATTTCTTGTGCCCTTTACAAAATCAGCGGTCGTGGTACGCCTGCCGATGGTGTGCGCCCCTTAATCGTGCTGTTACTTGGATGGTGGGCATCCACGATTTTATATCGCCTTGGTTGGAGACTGTATGCCCGCATCATCAATACCATTATGGCGATCGCGATTTTCATGGTGGTATTGTTCTTTGTCTACTATCAGCGCATTGATTCCTTCATCACCGGCGATGATATGGTGGCCATTTTGCAGTCCAATCCCGAGGAGCAATTTGACTTCCTAATCTTTAATATTTTGCGCTTATCGGCAATTGGCTGGTCAGCTTTAGCTGCCTTAGTGTTTATCGCTTTAAGTGAAATTTTATTTTTCTTTAACCGCTTACGGTTTAAAGATAAGCCTTTTAAGCATCCGAAAGTGTGGTTTGTTCTGGCGATCCTTTTCCAATTAGGAGCTTTAGGCGTGATCTCGCAGTTACGCCCGATTAAGTTCTACTTTATTATGCAAGAGCAGTACACCACGCAAATTAAACAGTTCAATGAGCTCTCTCAAAAGGTGCAGGCTACCGCCAAAACGCCTGCTATTAAGGAGCAGCAAGGTGAGCTATACGTGCTTATTATCGGCGAATCCTTAAATCGCGATCTGATGGGGTGTTATAACGGCTTTTTGGACAATACCCCGTTTTTAAGCGCACTGACGCAACAGCCGGAGACCATATGTTTTACGCATGCCTATGCTTCTTTCGTCAATACCATGCCGGCGGTGACTAATGCCTTGTCGCAAGGAAATATCTCTCGTGGACTTACCTTCCCCGAAGGGGAAAATTTATTTGCGGTTTTACGTTCAGCCGGAGTAAAGAGCGCTTGGATTAGCAATCAAGTGCGTCAAAGTCGCTTTGATACTCCAATCGCAGCTATGGCCGATAAGACGGATTATCAATACTTTTCCATCGAAGCTTCTGAAGGGTCAAGTAAGCAACAGCGGCCGGATGCTTATCTCTTGCCGCAGATTGAAAAATATTTAGCTACTGCCGATCCGACGGAAAATCATTTGCTGGTCATCCATTTGATGGGCAATCATTCTCCCTATGACCATCGCTATCCTAATGACTTTCGAGAATATAATTACGAGGGGCAAAGTGTTATTGGGATAGCCGATGAGAGCTTTGATGCGCGCGATGAGTTAAATGAATACTTAACTTCCATCCGTTATAACGATGAAGTCTTACAGAAAATTTATCAAATGTGCGCCCCACGCCAAGACTTTGCTGCGATGGTTTATCTGTCAGATCATGCCGAGGAAGTAACCCCACCGGGGGGACGGCATAATATGGGTCAGTTCTCGTATAACATGGTGCGCATCCCGCTGATTGTGCATTTAAGTCCACGCTATACCGAGCGCTATCCTGATACCTGGCATACGTTACAGTTAAATGTTGAGCAACCCTTTACGAATGATTGCTTATACGATTTGATGCTTGGCCTTATGCAGGTTAAAAGTTCAGAGTATGCGCCGGAGTTATCACTAACCACCCCCGATTATGCGCAGAACTTTGCTTCTGCTAGATTGGTGCAGGACAAACCATTATTGGCCGATCCGCAATTGCAAGGTGAGCTCAATCTTAAGCAAATTAAAGCCACGGATCCGCAATTTGTGCTGATAGATGGCACTAGCATCTTTAAGAGCGCTTTGGCAATGAATAGTGGGGTGGAGCATTTGCTCCTGCCGGTAACGTCTACTGACGATATGGTGATACTTGATCTTAAACCGCAACAAAATGTGGTGGATTTTATTGACGCAATGCCGCGCGCTCCACGTACCGTACTGTTGCAATTTGAGAAGGAGTCTCCCATCAATGTAGACGCGGTTTTCGCTCTGGTAGATAAATTTTTGCAGACAGAGTTTATTTGTCTGGTTGATTCAACAGCAGGATTAGATCCTAGTATTAAGTCTTACCGCAACATAAGGTTTGCCCTTGACTTACGCTCTGCTACGCCATCTGCAATTAACGATGATTTTTCTTATGCAGTGATACCTTGTGCACAAGCATCAGCAGTAAGCGCCAATTGGTCACACCGCCAAAAGCTCATAGCCTTAGACTGTGATTTAAACGTCAATTCCGCTAACTACTTACATGAACTGCAAGGTAAGGCTCAAGGCTTGAAATTCGTTGGGGGTAGATTCTCTACCCCATTTGATTGCAACACCGAAAGGAACTAAAACATAGAAAAAAGCTATAACTATTGATGCATAAAGAGTATTTTTATCTATCCTGGGCACAGCTTACACTGCTGATAGTCACAAAGCAAAGTAAGTATGGCAGGATATATTTATGCAAGTTTTTAAGATTGGCCTTGCGGTGTTATGTGTCGCGCTTTACTGCGGTAGTGGCTGGGCCACTGATGATAAGGTAACAGCCAAAGATGGGGCGCAAATGCAACTTACGGATAAGAGCATGCCCACCCGCGTGCTTGAAGGTGGTACACCGATTAAGTTGCATTTTGGTGATAAGGTGATTCCGGGACGCTTAAATGACAGCGTGACCGCGCAAGCTTTTATTGCCAAGCTTCCTTTGACCGTGTCCAT
>JAHLFG010000054.1 GCA_018883895.1 Candidatus Anaerobiospirillum merdipullorum | reverse complement strand
CTTACCCTTCAGAGCTTTGTTGCCGCAGACCGCAGAGCGCGAAACTTGGATCAACATTCCGCGGTGCCTGTTTCCTGATAAGCGCAGTCCCCTGCGGGACTTAGGCTAGTCAACCTGGGCTTAAAGCTCTGCAGCTTCAAGCCCCCGCCTCTTTAGGCGGGGGTAGTTGACCAAAAAGGGAACCTAAATTAAGCGGAGCAAATCAGCTAAAGCATCAATCTCAAGGGTCGGCAAGGTAAAAAGCTTATCATCCTTGGGCGAGCGTCCGGCAATGCCGCCGCGCAACCACGCACATTGACAACCTGCCGCCAGCGCTCCGGCCACATCGGTCATGGGCTCATCGCCTACATGCAATAAAGCCTGTGGCGGGATATTTAACCTAGCGGCCGCCTGTAAATAGAGATCGGCCGCGGGCTTGCGCGCCATACCAGGTGTCGTAGCCGGGCGTAAATCAAAGGCAAAATAATCTTTAAGCCCCAAACGCGTAGCCTGCACATTGCCATTGGAGATGGCACATAGGGGCAATTTTAAAGCTAAGCGCTGCAACACCCGATGCGTCTCAGGCGGGACGCTGACGGCCGAGCGCTTGTCAATAAAGATGTCAACGAGCTGTAAGGCCTCAGATATGTCCTTAAGGGGGCGTTTGAGGCGCTCAAAGGTGTCGCATAAAGCCTGCGCGCGCAGTAGGGTCACATCATCCTTTAATTGCGGATAAAGTTGGGCCGTTAATTTTTTCTGCTCGGTCCAAAAGCGCACGTCCAGGCAATAGCCTGGCAAACGATAGCGTGAGGTAAGATAGGCGGCAAACCAGCTTTCGGCGGCGGCAATGACCGGCGCATTGTCATAGAGCGTGTCGTCTAAATCAAAGCTTAGCGCCGCTATGGGTTGTAGGGCTGTATTAAATCTCACTCCTCCTCCTGCATCTTATCGCGGGGGTGCGCCTTGGCATAAACGCGCCGCAAGCGCTCTAAATTGACATGGGTATAAACTTGCGTGGCCGCTAAACTGCTATGGCCCAAGAGCTCTTGCACACTGCGAATATCAGCCCCGCCGCTTAAAATTTCGGTGGCAAAGGAATGGCGCAATTTATGCGGGGTCATGCCGCTAAGCCCAGCCTCCTGCGCCAAGGCCTGCATGCGCAGCTCCATGCCGCGTGTAGTGATGCGTTTGCCCAGGCGATTTAAAAATAAAGCCTCACAGTGGGGATCGGGTTTAAAGCAGGCGCGCACCTGCAAATAAGCCTGCAAGGCCTTGGCGGCAAAACTGCCAAAGGGCACCAGGCGCTCTTTATTGCCCTTACCGGTAACCCGTACCTCGCTTTGCGGGAAATTCAGATCTTTTAAATCAAGGCTACAAAGCTCTGCCACACGCAGGCCTGAGGCATAGAATAATTCCGCGGCAGCCAGGTCACGCAGTTTGGCAGGGCTATCGCCCTTTTGCTCGAGCATCGTCGTCACTTCACGGGCGCTAAAGACACGCGGCAACGGGGCTTTGACCTTGGGAACTTTGATGAAGGTGATGGGATTTACCTGCATCTTATCGGTGCGTAGCAAGAACTTAAAGAGCGCACTTAAAGCATAGAGATCATGGGCCACGGAGCGTGAACTGCGCCGTTCAACTTCCGGGGTAAAATTAAATGCGCGCTGTAACAGACGCATAGCATCGGCATCTACCGCGGCAAATGAAGTTAACGTGGTTTCTTTGGCCAAAATCAAGGCCGCCCGCGTCAATACGCGGGCATAGGAGCTGACGGTATGCGGGCTTAAACGTCGTTCAACTTGCAGATAGTGGATAAAATCCGCCTGCTCCGTGGCAAAACTCATTAGTGCACCTCAATCGTGCCTTCAAAGACCGAGACGGCGGGGCCTGACATCATCACACTGCTCCCTTCCCCTGGATATTCAATGGACAGTGAGCCCCCGGGCAGATTAACCTTAACCGGGGAAATAAGCCTCCCCTGGCGGACGCCGACGGCCACGGCAGCACAAGCCCCGGAGCCGCAGGCTAAGGTCTCCCCGGCCCCGCGTTCATAGACGCGCAGATTAATCTCATGCGGGCTTACGCGACTGAAAAAGCCGGCATTGACGTGCTCAGGAAAGCGCGGATGCTTTTCAAAAAGCGGCCCATATTTGTCCACGGCAAAGGTCTTAACGTCCTCCACTTCAGTGACCACATGCGGGTTGCCCATCGACACCGCCCCACATTTAAAGATTTCCCCGTTAACATTAAGCTCATAATAGGCCGCACTTTGCTCGGCCTTAAAGGGAATGCGTGCCGGTTCAAATTCGGGTTTGCCCATATTAACGAGCACACTATCATCGTCATTTAACTTCAGGCGCAAAATGCCGGCCGTGGTGCTGACATGAATATCGCGCTTGCGCGTTAAGCCCTGCTCAAGCACAAAGCGCACAAAGCAGCGCGCACCATTGCCGCACATTTGCACTTCACTGCCATCGGCATTGAAGATGCGATAGTGAAAATCAAGCTCTGGGTTGTACGGCGGCTCCACTAAGAGCAATTGATCAAAGCCCACGCCAAAGTGGCGATCAGACAACCGCCGAATGAGCTCGGGGGAGAAGAAAATTTTTTGGCGCACCCCATCGACAACCATAAAATCGTTGCCCAGGCCCTGCATCTTGGTAAATTTAAGTAGCATGGTTTAGCCTCTAAAAGTTAAGTGGGTTTTCTAAGCGCCACAGATCATCAAAGCTTTCGCGCGCCCGAATAACCTCGACCTTAGCGCCATCTACCAAGATTTCACAGGGCAAACGCCGCGCGTTGTAATTAGACGCCATCGACATGCCATACGCGCCCGCGCCGCGCACGGCCAAATAATCATGGGCTTTAACGGCAAGCTTACGATCCTTACCTAGGAAGTCATCGCTCTCACAGATGGGGCCTACCACGTCACATAAGAGTTTAGGCTCATCCCGGCGCTCACATTCAACGATATTCATCCATGAGTTATACAGCGCCGGACGAATTAAATCGGACATGCCCGCATCGACAATGCAGAAATTCTTGCTTGCCGTTTGCTTTAAATATTGCACCTGTGTCACTAAGATGCCGGCATTGGCCACCATCGCGCGCCCCGGCTCAACATAGATGGCCACTTCACGTTTGCCCACGCGCTGTAAAACCGCGGCCATATATTCATAAGGCGACGGCGGATTTTCATCGCCATAGGTGACCCCGAGACCGCCTCCGATATCGATGTGATCAACTAAAATGCCCGCCGCTTCCAACTTACCATAGAGGGTAAGTAGCTTTTCAGTAGCCTCGGCAATGGGCCCATTGCTGGTCATTTGCGAGCCGATATGGCAATCAATACCGCTTACTTTAAGATAAGGATCGGCGGCAATACGCTGATAAAGCGCAAAGGCCTCCTCAGCGGCAATCCCAAATTTATTGCTCTTAAGCCCGGTGGAAATGGACGGATGGGTCTTAGCATCAACATCGGGGTTGACGCGCAAGGCCACCTTTGCCGGCATCTTCAGCTGTGCGCAAACAGACGATAATTCCTCAAGCTCGGCGGCCGATTCAATATTGATGCACCCAATACCGGTCTGTACGGCCAAAGTAAGCTCAGCTCTAGTCTTACCTACGCCGGAGAAAATCACTTTTTTAGGATCGGCGCCGATTTTTAACACGCGCCGCAATTCACCTTCCGAGACCACATCAAAGCCTGCGCCCAAGGAGCGCATTAAGGCTAATATCGCCAAATTGCTATTGGCCTTAACGGCATAGCAAATTAAATGCTTTTTGCCCGCAAGAGCCTGCTCAAAGGCTTGCATATGGCGCACCAAAGTGGCCTTAGAGTAGATGTACAAGGGCGTCCCAAATTGCGCGGCGAGATCACTTACCTTTAAATCTTCGGCATAGAGCACGCCGTCTTGATAATTAAAATAATCCATTAAAAATCCTTTAACCTTTTTTTGTGCGATAACTTTATCTTAAAAGTAATTTTTGACACTTACTTAGCGGCCTGCGGCGCCGTAGCACTTTCTTGCGTGCTTAAGAGCGTAACCGTGGTGGGCGCTAATTGCCCGTTGGCGGTGGTAGCTGGTTCCTCACTTTCATGAGGCATGTATAAATCGTACTTCAAGCCACAACCTGCCATCCCTAGGGCCGCTAAAGTAAGCATTAAAGCTGTATATTTCATGCAAGCGCTCTCTTTTTATTTAGGCTGTGCCGCACACGCGGCTTTTATTGACTTCAAGTGTAATGCCCAAGACCTTGCCTGACAAATTTTTCTTGCATCAAGAAAGGAGCGTAGCTAATCGACCTGACTTTGCTCGCGAATGGTGAAAGGATGAATGACTTGCAAATCAGGGCTTAAAACGAAGTATTGCGGCAGATTAAAGCGCGCCCCACCTTGGCGACTTTCTTCTGAAAGTTTAGTGTAATAGCGATTGATGGCATTGACCAAGGCTGCACGTGAGCCCACATAGTGGGGGTATATTTGCACCTCATTGTCTTCATTGACAATATAAATGTCCCAGCCGTCAGCAAGCGGGGCAAAGAAATATTGCATGATCCCCACATTAGAATAGCGATCGACCTGTGGCGGCACCTGCAGCGAAAACTCCGGACGCATCCCAAAGCGCGTATGGACGCCAAAGGAATCATTTTCATCGCCTAACATATTGTGGCGCATGATATAGACGCCGCGATCGCGCACATGCCGCGCGATATAACTATTGTGTCCCACCTCAAAGGTATAGGAGCGCAGGCTCGCTGCCTTTTCCTCGGCACAGGCAAAGACCTGCCGGATGATGGCCTGCAAATCATAGCGAATGAGATCGGCGTGGAATTTGGCGTAACATAAGACCTCAATGGAGGAGAGCACCTTTTTTAAATCATCACCCTCAGAGTTTTTACTTACGCGCAGCAAGGTAGCTAGCAATTCCACCACCCCCGCCTCCCCATCAGGCAAGTCCGAGGCGGTAATCTCTCCCCAAGAATTGACCGTAATTAAAGATACCGAGCCAATCAAACAGCGCTTTTGTCGTCCGGCACAGAGGGTAGAGCCGACATTGATATCCAGGCTATTTACACTATGCTCTAAGGTGACATCGTGCTCTAAATTTAAGACCACCGCACAAGCCTTGACCTCACGCGGGCGCAAAAAGGTCTGATCGGGCACTTGGGCGCGGACTGGACTGCTGAGCACGCGCCCTAAGTCATCGGCCAAACGGGCAATTTTTTCGGCACTGACATCCTGCACGTCACCTGCCACATTGATCTGCGTGCGCTTAGTTAAAAGCTGATTAAAGCAGGCCCAAGTGATACCCTCGATAAGCGAGGTGGCCATATATGCGCTTTTGGTACTTAAGATCTCCAGGCTATGGATACTTACGGTATACAGATGCCAGCCTTGAGGGCAGAGGCTATCTTGATGCGTCTTAATAAAAGACAGGGACGCTTCATGCAGTGAATAGGTAAAATCCGGCGGAAAGAGAATTATTTTGCTGTCATATTTATCATAGGCCGCATAGAGTTTACGCGATAGCACCCCAGCATCATCGGAGGTAATTGCATATTCAATGCCATGGCGCACCGAGAAGCTCAAGAGTGCCCGATAACTTTTAATCAAGGCAGCAAAGAGATCGGCATAAAAGGTGCGCACATAGTGAATCTTCCACCACGCGCGGTTTTCAAGCTCCTCTTTTACCTCCGCACTCCACTGCCACGCTACGGCCAATTTATCTAGTAGCGTGCGCCGAAAACGTACCGCCTCTTCAGAAGGCAAATCCTTAAGCCCAAGGAAAATCTTTAAATAAAAGCATTTGCGCAGCAATTCCAGGCGTTTTAAATCCCCTTCACGCACTAAATAGGCATGTACCTTGCGATACATGAGGTAATAAGGATCTAAATGCAGATCGTAATTGCCATCGCTACTAAAGAGCTGGCGCTTCATCTCCAATGACAGCAGGAAGCTTTGCGGGTATTCATCGGCATAGACTTCCATCAATAAGATCTTTAAAGCCGCCTTAAAGGGATATTCAATGCCCTTGTACAAAAGCCACAAGCCCGAGCCAAAGTACTCGGCAGGCGAGCTATTGGCCACTGAGCCAAAGTCAAAGAGTTCCTCTGGCGGCAAGACGCCACTTGCCTTAACGGCGCGCAACGCTGCCTGATAGTCACTGAGCTCATCTTGCGGGGAAATTAAATACCAGCACAGATGACGGCCGCAGATGCGCACCGCGCTGCGATAAAACTCGTCTAATAAAAAGAGATTTTGCGCCGAGCCGCAATTATCGCCGGTCACACCCCGCATACGCTCACTGACAAAGCGATCTTCTGGGGTAACAAAGAGATTAAGATCGACCCCCAGGCCTTGGGCAAAGGTGCAGATAAAATTGCACTTTTCATTTAAGGCCGCCATATGCTCACCATCTAGGTTGCGCCCCACGCATACCCAAATGTCAAAATCCGAGTGACTGCCCTGCCCGATGGAGGCAGTACTACCCATGCCATAGAGCGCAAGGATACTGTGCTCCTCTGGCTCTGGTGGCAGCTTACCGTCACAGACGCGGCGTAAGTACTTAGTTTGCTCTTTATCGGGGATAAAGCCGTCAATACCGCAGGGCACGCCGGAGGCACGAAAGCCGGGGATCCCTTTACAGTTATAATGTAAAAGGAGCGGCAACAGCGCCAAAAAGCGTCGCGCATCCGGAGAGGCAAGCGAAAAAGCATAGGCTACACGCTGCGCGTTAACCGTATCATAACGGCGTAAACGGGCAGCATAGAGAGCCGTCGCACTAACAGCCATAAAGAGCTAAAGATCCCACAGTAAATTAGAGTGCTGTGATTGTAACCTAAATTAACCATCTTGCGCGTAAGCTCGTAGTTTTGGCTACAATTGCGCCCTGCACGCACCCTTTTTTCATGGCTTAAGTGATAAAATCAGCCTAAATTGATCATAGGTGAACCTTACTATGCAAGAGAGCAAAGAACCCAAACAAGCAAGGCCAGCAGAAGTTGCTGCCCAAAAAGATCCCAAGTTAGAAGAGCAGGCTGAGGCCATTATGCAAGAGGCCGCAGCGAAGCGTGAACAAAGTAAGCGTGAGCAAGCGGCAGCCCAAGCTGCTCCGACCACGCCGGCTAATGCCGATGAAGCTCATGCCCAAAAACTCAAAGGCGTGCAAGGACGGTGTTCCGTGCTAAGCGTCTGCTGCGTACTCTTAGCCGCGGCAGTCCTCGGGGGCGGCTTCTATGGCTATCAAGAAATTAACGCCTTAAAGCAGGCCCAGAGCACCATCGCTGACAAGGCGCAAGCTTTAAGCGATGCTACCCAAGCCTTAAATCAGGCACAGCAGCAAATTGCCACCTTGATGCAGAGCAATCAAGACTTGCAACAGCACAGCGCCCAATTCTTGCAAGCCCAAGATGAATTGGCCCAACAGGTGCAAGATCTTGTCGCCACGCAAGGACAAGAGCGTGATGCTTTGGCCAAGATGCAAGCTCAACTTAAGTCCTTCAGTGCCCGCGATCCCAATGCCTGGCGTATTGCCGAAAGCTATTTCCAAGTGGCTGAGGCCTATCGCCAAACTGCCTATGCGCGCAATCCCAAGGCTGCCATTTGGAATTTACAGCAAGCTGATGCCCTCCTTGTCAATATTGAAGATGAAAACATCTTAGCGTTGCGTCAAGCCATCGCCGCTGATCTCTCCACCTTACAGGCCGTGCAAGTACCTGATCTGATGGGCATTGCCCTGCGCCTTGAGCAGATGTATCAAGATGTCGCTAATTTAGTTTTAGCCGGGATGTCTGATCCCAAGCAGCGAGCCGCCGCTTTCGAGCAACAGCAAGAGCCCAGCGACAGTTTGGCCGACTGGAAGGAAAACTTACTGACCTCGGCCAAAGAGTTCTCCTCGCGCTTTGTGGAAATTCGTCGCCGCGCGCCGGATGCGGCTGAAGAGTTCTTAAGCCCGCAACAAGAAACCTATTTGCGCGAAAACATTCGCACCCGTCTACTCCTGGCCAAACTTGCCTTAACGCAGGGCTCCCAAGCAGAATATGTGGCCAATTTAAACGCCGCTGCCACCATGGTTAATGCTTATTTTGCCAAGGAGCATGCGCTCACGCAGGCTACTTTAGAGAGCTTAGAGCAATTGCAGGCCCAACAGATTGACCTCAACATGCCGCGCGTGCTCAAAAGCCATCAGCTATTTGAGAAATTAGCCTCCACGCATATTCAGAGTCTGCAGGGGTAAGAGCTATGCTAAAGGTGTTGTTTTTTATCCTCATCTTATGCGCAGCCATTTTCGTCGGTCCATTTCTTGCCGATGAGCAGGGCTATGTGCATATTGCTACACAAGACTATATCATCGAAAGCTCGCTGACTACCGCCATCATTTTGGCGATCGTCACCTTTATCGTGCTTTACTTTGCCATTGCGCTTATTATCAAATTCATCCGTATTCCGCGTGGCACGCGCTCCGTCTTGCGCCACCGTCAGGCCTTGAAGCAAAGCAACCTTGAGCAAGAGGCGGCTTTGTACTTTGAAGAGGGTGAATATGCGCGCGCCTTGGCCTTAGTCAAGCGCGTCAAGCCGCAACAACGTACGGCAGAAACGTACTTTATTGGCGCCAAAGCGGCCTTTGCGTTGCAGGACTATGCCCAATGCAGTAAGTTTTTAGATGAAGTTAAGGGGCGCAGTAAGGAAGCCTTTATCGCCAGCTCCATTATCCGCGCCAAGCTGAACTTACAAATTGGCAATGCCAAAGCGGCCCTTGAAGTCTTAGAAGAGCTCAAAAAGACCTATAACTCCAAGGAAGTGACCCGGCTTACCTATGAGTGCTATCGCAAGGAGCAGGATGTCGACAAGCTCAAGACCTTATTGCCGCAACTTACGCGCCAGAAAATCTTAACGGCTGATGAGGCTGCCAAGGTAACGCGCGATGATATGGGCAAGCTCTTTACCACTAGCACTAGCGCTGAGCTTAAAGACTTTTATAAAAACTTAGATAAAGCCTCCAAGCGCAATCCGCAGGTGATGGCGCAGGTAATCAAGCGCTTAGTGACCTTAGATGAAGTGGCTGTGGCCACTAAGCTTACGCTTAATGTGTTAAAGAAGAGCTTGGACCCTGACTTTTTAGAAAGCATCGCCACCTGGGATAAATCCCTCCCGCAGGTGCTGTCTTTCTTAAAGGCACAGGCGCAGAGCAATTTAATTGCCAGTGAAGTCAATACGCCGCTACTTAAGGCCCTAGGTAACCTCGAGTACTGCAATGGCGAGTATAAAGAGGCCCAAGAGCACTTAGAAAAGGCGCTGCAATTAAATAAGAGTGCCGATACACTGTTAAAGCTGGCCAAAGTTATGGCCGCCCAGCGCCTCTTTGAGCAGGCGAGCGACTACTATGCCAAAGCGCTCAGCCTGCAGGACGCGCACTAAAACGCCCTTGGGGCGATGGACATAAAGTCCCCAAGATAACCGGGCAACGCGCCCCGGTTATACTTTGCATGGCCGCCACGCGGCCATGGGTGCTTAAATAGGCAAAATAGGCAAAAGCCTCGGCCTCCAAATACTGCGCGTCTACCCCCAAAGAGCCACTGTCCACCACCTCAAGCTTTAAGGCTTGCAAGGCCTTTACCAACTCCTGCATGAAAAAGCCATTACGCGCCCCGCCGCCACAGACCACCACCGTAGCGCCATCTGATCTTAGCTCCTTAGTTAGGATTAAATCCTGCAAGGCCTGGGCAATGGTCTGCACGCTAAAGGCCGTTAAGGTGGCTAACACATCGTTACCAAGCTGCGGCTCGTGTTGCGCGGCAGCGAGCATAAAGGCGATATAGTCGGCATTAAAGAGCTCGCGGCCGCTTGATTTGGGCGGTTTGCGGGCAAAATAGGGGTGGTCTAGTAGTTGCTCAAGCCACTTAGGCTGCACTACCCCCGCGCGGGCGCGGGCGCCATCTTGATCATACGGACAATTAAACAATTGCCTACAGGCCAAATCAAGGAGCGTATTGGCAGGGCCGGTATCAAAACCACAGATCATTTCACCCCCCGGACGCAGTGCGGTGACATTGGCAATGCCGCCTAAATTTAAGATAAAGCGCGCCTTAACAGGGGAAGATAACACTTGTTGGTGAAAAAGCGGAGTTAAGGGCGCCCCTTCGCCTCCGGCGGCGACATCTTGCGCGCGAAAATTGGTCCACACGTCAATGCCAGTTAGCAAGGCGCACAAAGGACCATTATCAAGTTGCAAAGTATAGCCCTGCTGTGGGCAATGGCGTACCGTTTGGCCATGCGAGCCAATGGCGGTAATATCGGCAGGACGTAACTTACATTGTGCCAAGAGCTTTTTTACTAAGCTTGCGCTACATTTAGCCAAAGCATTTTGCGCGCGACACAATGTATCAATTTCATTGTTCCCCGGGCTACACAAACGATGTAAGCTTGCCGTAAGCTCAGATGGCAAGGGGGCGGAAGCGGTAGCTAAGACTTGCAATTTACCGGGCGCACTTACCTGTAGCAAACAGGCATCTAAGCCATCCATGCTCGTGCCACTCATTAAGCCAAGATAAAGTTCATTTGCCATTGCCCTGCTCCTTAAAATAAAAAACCCCGTCTTGAGGCTCAAGACAGGGTCTTATTGTAAAACAGCTCAGCGTGCGCTTAGCACAAGAACTGCTGATAGGCGCTATTGTGCGTCACTTCAGTGACCGGATAGTTAAGGCGCTTGATGAAGTCATCCAGGCCCGCACTAGCGGCCTCATCGCCCACATCAAAGCCGCATAACACTGAGCAGAACTCCAAATCGGCGATACGGAAATGAAACAGCGTAATGCTGTACATATCCCCTAAGGTCTCAAGGAAACGAATGAGTGCGTCTTTGGAGTTGGGGAACTCAAATAAGAACAGCTTTTCCTTAAGCGTGTCGGGTAAATGTCCACCAATCATATAGCGCACATGATCTTTGGCAATGCCATCTTCGGTCATATTGGAGACCAAATAGCCCTGTTGCTGCAAAGAAGTGGTCAAATCCTGCAGCTCACTGCGCCCACCATTTAACTCAATGGAGGCAAAGATGCGTGCACGCTGGGCATCACTGATGCGATAGGAGAACTCGGTTACCTGACGATCACCCAAGGTCTTGCAGAAATTGAGGAAGGAGCCCTTAATTTCTGGGATCTCGACCGATAAGATGCCCTCGGTCATTTCACCGACATCACAGCGCTCGGCCACCATGCGTAAGGTACGAAACTTAACATTGGCGCCTGAAAGAATGGCAATGTGATTGCCGCCTTTAATGTCATGGGTGCGCAGATATTTCTTCAAGCCAGCTAGCGACAAGGCGCCGCTTGGCTCAGCGATGGCACGGGTATCATCGAAGATATCCTTCATGGCCGCACAGATTTCATCGTTAGAGCAGGTGATGATGTCATCTAAGTTTTGGCGACATAAGCGGAAGGTCTCGGTGCCGGCCTTGCTAACGGCCACACCATCAGCAAAGTGCGATACAAAGCCAATATCCACCGGATGGCCACTGGCAAAAGCCGCCTTCATGCACGCTGAGCCTTCAGCCTCAACACCAATTACCTTGATGGCCGGCAAAATGGATTTGATATAGACCGCAATGCCGGCGGCCAGGCCGCCACCGCCAATTTGCACAAAGACGGTGTCAATATCATTGCACTGCCCTAAAAGCTCATGGGCGATGGTGCCTTGGCCGGCAATCACGTCCTCATCGTCATACGGCGGAATTAAGGTCATGCCCTCATCTTGCGCCAGCTTGATGGCATAGTCATAAGCTTCATTAAAGCTCTCCCCATAAAGCACCGTCTCACCGCCTAAATGCTTGACCGCATCGACCTTCAAGTCAGGGGTGGTGGTCGGCATCACAATGACCGCCCGCGCCCCTAATTTACTGGCCGACAGCGCCACGCCTTGGGCATGATTGCCCGCTGAGGCGGCAACCACACCCTTTTGTAACTGCTCCTTGGTCAAATGCGAGAGCTTATTGTAAGCCCCACGGATTTTAAAGGAATGCACGCGCTGATAGTCCTCACGCTTTAAGAGCACATTAGCCCCCAAGCGCTCGGATAGGCTATCTAAATGATGTAGCGGCGTGACGCGCGCCACATCATAGATGCGCGCCAGCAAAATCTTGTGCAGATAATCCTGCGACGTTAATACGCGCGGCTCCACCATTACAGGGCCTCCAACTTAGCTCTATCACGCACACCGCCCTTATCGGCACTTGAGGCCAGTGCGGCATAAGCCTGCAGGGCAAAGCTGATTTCACGCTCGCGCTTGATAGGCTTCCACGCCTTGTTGCCCCGGGCTTCCATCTCACTGCGACGACGGGCCAATTCCTCAGGCTCGACCTGCATTTCAATGATGCGATGCGGAATATCAATCTTAATAATGTCATTTTCCTCAATAAGACCGATATTACCGCCATTGGCCGCCTCCGGAGAGACGTGGCCGATGGACAGGCCTGAAGTACCGCCGGAGAAACGACCATCGGTAATTAAGGCGCACTTTTTGCCAAGACCCATCGACTTTAAGTAAGAAGTCGGATAGAGCATCTCCTGCATGCCCGGGCCCCCGCGCGGACCTTCATAGCGAATGACGACCACATCACCTTCCTTAACCTTACCGCCTAAAATTCCGGCTACAGCATCTTCCTGGCTTTCAAAAATACGTGCCGGGCCTACAAAGGTTAAAATCGACTCATCAACGCCTGCGGTCTTCACAATACAACCATCCTGCGCCATATTGCCATAGAGCACCGCCAGGCCGCCATCTTGTGAGTAAGCATGCTCAATGGAGCGGATGCAACCATTGACGCGGTCTTGATCAAGCTCCTCATAGTAGCTGTCCTGACTCCAGGCCTTTAAGTTAAAGCGCCCGGCCGGAGCTGCCTTGTAGAAGTGTAAAATTTGCGGATCTGAGGTCTTATCGATAGCGTATTTGTCAATTTCCTGGCCCAAGGTCATGCCCGACACCGTTGTAACATCGCCATTAATGAGACCGCCCTTGGAGAGCTCATTTAAAATGGACATAATGCCGCCGGCACGATGCACGTCTTCGACGTGATAGGTTTGCGTGGACGGAGCGACCTTGCAAATATGCGGCACATGATGCGACAGGCGATCAATATCCTGCATCTTAAAATCAACCCCGGCCTCTTGTGCCACGGCCAATAAGTGCAACACGGTATTGGTTGAACCACCCATGGCAATATCTAAGGACATGGCGTTTTCAAAGGCAGCCTTGGTGGCAATTGAGCGCGGCAGAACGGAAGCATCATCATGCTCATAATAGGCCTTGGCCATCTGCACAATGCGCTGTGCCGCCTGCTTAAAGAGATCACGGCGTAAAGCATGGGTGGCAAGTAAGGTACCGTTGCCCGGCAAGGCCATACCTAAGGCCTCCGTCAGGCAGTTCATCGAATTGGCCGTAAACATACCCGAGCAGCAACCGCAGGTCGGGCACGAGGCCTGCTCAACTTCACGCACGGTCTCATCTGAAACATTGGGCATGGCCGAGATAATCATCGCATCAATTAAGTCAAGCTTATGATCAACGGCCTTAGACTTACCGGCCTCCATCGGACCGCCGGAGACAAAGATGGCCGGGATGTTCAAACGCATGGCAGCCATTAACATGCCCGGGGTGACCTTATCACAATTGGAGATGCACACTAAGGCATCGGCCTTATGGGCGTTGACCATATACTCAATGCTATCGGCAATGATGTCACGGCTTGGCAAGGAGTAGAGCATGCCCGAATGGCCCATCGCAATACCATCATCGACGGCAATGGTGTCCATTTCCTTGGCAATGCCACCGGCCTTTTCAATTTCCGAAACCACATATTGCCCCACTTCGTGCAGATGCACGTGACCGGGCACAAATTGAGTAAAGGAATTGACCACCGCAATAATCGGCTTACCAAAATCCTCATCCTTAACGCCGGTGGCCTTCCACAAGGCGCGAGCGCCGGCCATGATCTTTCCTTCATAGGTGACTGCTGAACGATATTTCATGCTAAATCCTTATCATTTATCTAATTTTATGGGGGCTACCTGCCCCCTAAGACGCCACAGGCCCGTTATGCGCGGGCCTGTGCTCTCTTAGTTGAAACTTGCGCATCGTCTGTTACAGATGCGGCGCAGTATCACGTTGCCCTACTTCTTGCAGGGGGTGAGCCAGCCGTGAGTATCCTCGCGCTGACCACGGACAGTCTCAAAGAAGACCTTTTGAATCTTCTCGGTAAGCGGACCGCGGCAACCGGCACCAACCGGAATGCCATCGACGGAGGCAATCGGGGTGATCTCGGCGGCAGTACCGGAGAAGAACATCTCGTCGGCCAGATACAGCATCTCGCGTTGCATTCTCTGCTCGCGCACTTCAAGCCCCATTTCCTTGGCTAAGGTGATAATGGTGTCGCGGGTAATACCCGGGAGCAGACCGCAGGTGAACGGAGCAGTAAAGAGCACGCCATCCTTAATAATAAAGACGTTCTCACCAGAGCCTTCAGAGATATAACCTTCGGTATCTAAGGCCACCGCCTCGGTGTAACCATTTTGTGCACACTCATTGGCAATTAAAATCGAGGAGAGGTAGTTACCGGCAGCCTTAGCCTCAGTCGGGATGGTGTTCGGGGCTAAACGGTGCCACGAAGAAGTGCCCACGGCCACGCCCTTTTGCAGACCCTCTTCACCTAAATAAGCACCCCAAGGGATGGCGCCCACCATCACCTGAGCCTTGGTGCCAGCCGGGAAGCGTACGCCTAAGCCGACATTACCAATGAAGATTAACGGACGGATGTAACCAGAATCCATGCCATTTTCTAAAATGATCTGGCAGCAAGCATCCATCACTTCCTGCTTGGTAAAAGGTACCGGGAAGCGATAAATCTTGGCGGAATTAAACAGTCTGTCAATGTGCTCCTTTAAGCGGAATACGCACGGTCCCTTGGGGGTATTGTAGGCACGAATACCTTCAAACACTGCCGTACCATAGTGCAGGGCGTGAGTCATAACGTGCACCGTAGCCTGCTCCCATGGAACCATCTTGCCATCAAACCAAATGTACTTTGTTGTGCTCTGACTGGACATGTTTAAAAACCTCTATGTAACCTTGGCGCCTTGGCGATAACTTCTTGCTCCGGCGTTCCTTACAAAGTAAAAAATATATTTGTCACGGATTGTAGCACGCAGTAAAAACTCGGGCGCAGTCTTTTCAATTTACCCGTCCACAGCCCGCCCATACTGTCAAAACGCCTCACTTGTGCACTCTTTTAAGGCATAAATATGCATTATGCATTATTTTGGTGCACAATAAAGCACTGCCCTTTGCGCCATTTCAGCGCACGGGCGCACCGTATTAGCAATCTGCCAATTGTACCTGCGGCATATGATCTTCATGTTCCAGCGTCATCCCGGTAAGGCGCTCAATTAAGTTTAAGGTAAGCGGGGGAATATCTTTTTCTAAATTAGACGGTAAAGTCAGGATCCCCCAATCGCTGAGATCGCCGCCCTTTTCATTTAGTTGCACGATGCGATCCCACAGCGTACTGACATCGATGGTGACGGTCTCTAATTTCCACCCGGTGTCAAAGTCCGGCCTTTGCTTAATTTCTTCTAAGCTAGACGGCATCTTAATGGGGATCCCCTGATCTAAATGCCCCTGTATCCAAGTGCGCATCGCGTCCACCATCACCTTACGCGCTTCATCAAGGCTGACATCAGAGCCGGAAAAACACCCCGGCATATCGGGTATAGTCGCGGCAATGCTATAGCGCGGATCGGCATTTATCTCAAAGGCCACCACATAGGTCAGCGTGACTTTACGTACAGAAGTGCTCGCCTGATGCCCAGCCTTCTCACTTGACGGTAAGATGGTGGTTTTATCTAAAATATTTTTTATTTTCATAATTTTATCCTTATGTTAGTTACAACTTAATCCACCTTGCGTGATATTTTTAGCTGTAAGCTACCTTGTTTTCGGGCATAATACTCCCTTAAGTTTTTGTGAGGATTGGTTATGCTGTCATTTTTGCCTGCACCCTTGTTGTTAATCATCAATCTGTTGCTCATCAGCATCAATACCCTGATCTTTTCGCTACCAATTTTCATTATTGCCATCCTGCGCCCGCTACTGCCCTTTGCCGCTGCGCAACGCGTCTGTGAAAGTGGCAATAACCTTATCTATCATATCTGGACGGATATCAATTGCCTCATTATGCACCTGACCAATCGCTTGGAATTGCATATTGAAGGCCTTGAGCAAGTTAATATTGCACGCTCGTGCATCATTGTCAGCAATCATATCAGCTGGACTGACATTGTCATGATCGGGCGCATCTTTGGCCATCGCATCCCCATTACCAAATTCTTTATGAAGCACTCGCTTATCTATATCCCGGTAATTGGCCTGGTCTGCTTTGGTTTGGGCATGCCCTTCTTACGCCGCTATAGTAGACAGCAATTGCTCAAAAATCCCAAACTTAAAGGCAAGGATATTGCCAGCACCAAGAAGGCCTGCCGGCGCTTAGTGCATGAGCCATCTTCCTTGGTAAATTTTGCCGAGGGCACCCGTTTTACTCCGGCAAAGCGCGACGCGGTTAAATCCCCCTATCGGCATTTAATGCCGCCCAAAGCCACCTCCTTGGCCATTGCGCTCGGGCAAATTGGCACGCAGGTGGAATGTTTGATTAATCTGACCCTCGCCTACCCTGAAAACCCGCACAAGCCCTTTATTGCGCTGTTAAAAGGCCGCATGACCAAGGTCTATGCGCATATTGAAGTCATTGATAAAGAGGCGCTGGCCCCCCACTGTGGCGATTACTTAAATGACAAACAATTTAAGCATGACTTTACACTGTGGCTACGTGACTTATGGCAACAAAAAGATGAATTGTTAAGCCGTGAGGTTTATCACGATGCCCCGCAAAGTTTAGCCTCACCACAGCACGAGGCAAAAGCTACGATACCAACAGATAAGAAAGAACCCTAGCAAGATTGAACATTAAGCCGACCTAAAAGGTCGGCTAATCATATTTACGGCTTTACGGCAGGGTTAAGAGATAGCCAATTAAATCAATCAGCTCATCCTCGCCATTGACGGACTCCATCACCGCCAAATACTTACCATTGACCAAGAGCTCCGGCACCGCATCAATTTCATATTTATCCACCGCCTGATCCCAACTTGCCACCATACCTGCTACCGGGAAGGCGTTGTAATCACGCTCCAAGCGATCTTCCGGGATACCTAATTCCTCACCAAAGAAAGCGACCATATCAGCATGCGAATGCGGAATTTCATTGCGCACATGCATCTTGTCAAAGAGCGCGGCGGTAAATTCATCTTCCATCCCCATTAAGGAGGCGGCGGCAAAGCAGCGCTGTGACTCCGGCCCCATCATGCCACCCAGCAGCCCCACCGGGTTTTTGACAAAGGTGGCCTTATCCTTATAGGTAGCTTCAATCTTGGCAAAGGTCGGTTGCAAGCCAAAGCAATGGCCGCACCAAAAAGAGAAGAACTCGCGAATTTCCGGTTGCGCGCTCTTCGTTTCACTGCGCACCTTATAATGGGTGCCTTCCTCATATTGCACCGTCGCCGCACTTACTTGGGCTGCCATTAAGGGTAATAAGGCTACCGTCAACATGAGACCAATTTTATGAAACAGCTTCACCATCATTTTTCACCAAAATATTAACTAAAAGATGTTGCGCCCATCATAGCAAAGTTTACCGCCGCTTAAAGCGCTAAAGTTGGGGCAAGAGATTAAGCGGTTGCTCCCATTTAGAGACCTTATGAGAAAGCTCCGCCGCATCGCGCAGCGTACAGGGGCTGTTGCCGCGTAGCAGGCGTAAGAGTAAGCGGGCGCTGAAATTAAAACGCGCACACAAGGTGCATAACAGCAAAGTCATCTTGACCGTACGCCGACTTATCTTCAGCTCTTGTTGCGTGCCCAAAGGATGGCGCTCAATGCGTTTTAAGGTTAAGACCGCCATGGCAATATTCAAAAGACAAAAAAGGCGCACCCCATAGAGCTTGCGGCCACTTAACATGCAGGTAAAGTCAGTAGCCTGCTGTAAATGCCCTTGAGCCAACGCACAATAATGCGCAATTAATTGCTCTTGTGTACTTCCCGTCTGTACAGCAGGCAGAAAGGACACGGCGCGCGCGGCATCGGTATCCCGATCTTTTAAAATATTGGTAAGTTGTAGCCCTTCCCCAAAACTTACGGCCAAGGTAAAGATCTTTGCCTGTGGGCATTGCGGATCATAAAGAGCAAAGAGTTTGGCCAGTAATTCTCCCACCACTCCGGCAACGCTATAACAATAGGCATCCACATCATCAAGGCTTTGTACACTAAGACCGGATAAATGCTCGGCCATGCCCGCGGATAAGACCGCCGCTCCGTGGCCGATAATGCGTTGCACGGCAACCGGATAAGAGCGTGTACGTTGCAAGACCTTAAGTAGCTCACAGCACAAAGCATATTCAGCAGGCACCGCGCTGTCCTTTAATTGCGCGGCCGCCGCATCTTGCAATTGCAGCAATTTTTCATCATCGGCAAAGCCATGCTCCAACTCATAGGCAAAGCGGCGCAGCCATCTTACTTTTTGCTCGGGCGCTAACTTAGGATCATCCTCCATCGTGTCAGCAATGCGACAAATTAAATAGGCATTGGCAATGGCGTCGGCAAGTTGACCTTTAATTAAGGGGATGGTTAGGGCAAAGGTGCGCGACACTAACAATAAGTGCCGCTGTTGCTCGTCTTCAGTTAGCATGATGCTCTCCTTTCTTTGCTCACATCTTAGCACGCCTGTATTACTCGATAGAGCGTTTTCTGCTAGGCATTTTCTACTACAATAGCGCCTAGCAGTACCATTAGCGTAAAACAGGAGAGGGAAATGGCAGGAGAAAAAGATAGCACCAATAACGTCAAGCGTACCCCGGTGGGGAATTTACTCTTAAGAACCATGGCCATGCCGGGCGATACCAATCCTGCAGGCGATCTCTTTGGGGGTTGGATTATGTCCCAACTTGATATCGCAGGTGCCATCTTAGCCCGTGAAGTGGCACAAGGGCGGGTCGTCACCGTCGCCGTCGATGCGATGTCCTTTTTAAAACCGGTAAATGTCGGTGATTGTGTTTGCTGCTATGGCCGTTGCGTACATATAGGTCACACCTCGCTTAAAATTCATTTGGAGATGTGGGTCAAGAAGATTTACGAGCACTCCATTTCCGAGCGCGATTTAGTCACCGAAGCCTCCTATGTCTATGTGGCGGTAGATAACAATGGCCGCCCGCGCCCGCTCCCGGAGTCGGCCCATGATGTGGCACGTTATGGCATTGATGCCGCCAGCGTAGGCTTAAATGCCGACGGCACGATTAAACAGGTGGACTAAATTAGCGGAAACTGTCGCGGCGCAATTGATGCAAATTGGCAAACAAGGCATTGATAAGCCGCGTAAACAATACCTCTGGCGAGGCTACTTCATAGCTTAAATTGCCGCGATTGCAAAAACCCACCAAGAGATCGGCAATGCAATAACAGGCAAGTTCAATATCTAAATCTGCCGGCAATTGCTTGTGATTGATGGCATTGCGAATGGCGGCACTGAGCAATTGATTGCGCTCGTAGATAAGCTCCATCACGCGCTCACGTAGCGAGTCTAAAGATTCATTATTGGTGTAGAAAATCGATCGGAGGATTTTGGCAAACTCGGAGGAAAAAAAGATGGCCGCTTCGGCTGAGGTATGCAAGAGCACCCAGCGCTTTAATTGTCCTAAAGGATCTTCTTCCTCCGGATTGGCCGCGCGCTCGAGGTTATTCACTAAATTATACTTGTCGGCAAGTTCCTTACACAGCGCACATAAAAGCTCAC
Source organism: Candidatus Anaerobiospirillum merdipullorum (assembly GCA_018883895.1). Lineage (GTDB taxonomy): Bacteria > Pseudomonadota > Gammaproteobacteria > Enterobacterales > Succinivibrionaceae > Avisuccinivibrio > Avisuccinivibrio merdipullorum. Next base: position 35,614 of record JAHLFG010000054.1, on the reverse strand, counting down.
CCTTATCCTCAAAGTGCCAATAGATGGCACCGCGCGTCACCCCGGCCCGGCGGGCCACATCAGATAGCGAGGTTTTGTCGTAGCCTTTTTCCGAAAATAAACTAAAGGCAGCGTCTAAGATAATCTGTTTGGTTCTCATTGCCGCTTCATGAGTTCTCTTGGGCATGGCGCAATCCTTAATCCTAATAATGAATACAGCATATGTGCGCAAGATCTTGCTCCCTACATTGGAGCGGGCAAATTATAACATACAGACAGGTATGTACGTATCATTAATTTTTGCGTTAAAATAGCGTGGCTTTAGTCAGAAATCAACCTAACTGACAGTTAAGTTTAGGCATAAGTTAGATAAGGTAACCACTTATGTTTTTGTTAGATAAAGTAAAAAAATCGAAATTAAGCGTGTTGAGCGCCACCGTGGGTGCCGTGCTCCTACTTTCTGCCTGTGAAAAGGAAGCAGCCCCGACGCAGGCAGCGGCCTTGCCTATTGACGTTTATACCGTCAGCACCGCCGATGTACCCGTGGTATCACGTTTAACCGGCCGTGCCAACTCTACCCGCCGCGCCGAAGTCCGTCCGCAGGTGAGCGGGGTAATCCAAAAGCGCCTCTTTACTGAGGGCGCCAATATCGAAGAGGGAACGCAGCTTTATCAAATTGATCCGGCTATCTATCAAGCCCAATACGATAGCGCCAAGGCTTCGTTATCCTCCGCCAAGGCTAACTTGCATGCCGCTAAATTGCGTGCCGATCGCTATCGGGCACTGTTAAGCCGCAATGCCGTCAGCCGTCAGGATTATGACGATGCCAATGCCACCTATCTGCAGGCGGCCGCTACCGTTGAGCAGGCCGAAGCTGCCGTGCAAACGGCGGAAATCAATTTGGCCTATACCAAGGTCTATGCGCCGATTTCCGGCCGCATTTCGCGCTCTAACGTCACTGAAGGTGCCTTAGTCTCCGCCCAACAAGCCGAGCCGCTGACCACCATTCAGCAATTAGATCCGATGTATGTCGACTTAGGTCAATCCGTCGAGGCCCACTTACAGATGCGCGATGCGATGGAGCATGGCCAATTTAAAATGGTCGATGGCAAGGCCACTGTCGATATCTATTACTCCAATGGCGAAAAATACCCCTATCAGGGTACCTTAGAGTTCTCGGAAGTCTCCGTCGATGAAACCACCGGCATGGTGAACTTACGTGCCATTGTACCTAACCCCAAGCAAGTCCTGCTTCCGGGCATGTTCTTGCGCGGTGACATCAATGAAGGTGTGATCCCTAACGCCGTCATCGTGGATCAAAACGCCGTGACCCGTGAGGCCGCCGGCGTCAGCTATGTGATGGTGGTGGATAGTGACAACAAGGTACAGCGCCGTAATGTAAAGATTGGCACGAATTACGACAAGTACTTTGTGGTCATCGATGGACTTAAGCCGGGCGAAAAGGTCGCCACTTCCAATCTGCAGAAACTGCGCTCCGGAACCTTGGTGTCAATCGTGGATTTACCCGATACCGCTGAGGCTGCTGAAGGTAGTCCTGCACAGGACAACGCACAGCAAGGACAATAACCATGGCTCGTTTCTTTATTAATCGCCCGATTTTCGCCTGGGTGATCGCCATTGTCATCATGCTCGCCGGTGCGCTGGCGGTGATGACCTTGCCAGTAGCACAGTACCCGACGATTGCGCCGCCTTCAGTGTCGGTGCGCGCCTCCTATGCTGGTGCTGACGCGACCACGGTGGAACGTACGGTAACGCAGATCATTGAGCAGAATATGACTGGCCTGGACAATTATATGTACATGTCAGCCACTTCTGACTCCTATGGTAACTCTGACATTACCATCACCTTCGAGCCGGGCACCAACCCGGATATTGCGCAGGTGCAGGTGCAAAATAAGTTACAGCAGACGCAGTCGCAGTTGCCAGATGTAGTGCAGTCCAACGGTGTGGACGTCACCAAGTCCACCAACGCCTTCTTAATGGTGGTAGGTTTAATTGCCAATGACGGTGAGCATACCAATGCTGACTTGTCCGATTACATCTATGCCAATATCCGCGAGCCGATGGCCCGTGTGCAAGGCGTGGGCGACTTGATGGTCTTTGGTTCTGAGTACGCCATGCGTATTTGGTTGGAACCGGAAAAGCTCAACAATCTGCGCGTCACCGTCAATGAAGTTACCGCCGCCATTACCGCACAAAACGCTCAGGTAACCTACGGCTCCTTAGGTGGTACGCCGGCTGTTCCCGGGCAGCAATATTCCTATTCCATTACCGGTCAGTCGCGCTTAAAGAGCCCGGAGGAATTTGGCAATATCTTAATTCGCGTCAATACCGACGGTACTAAGGTCTACTTGCGTGACGTAGCACGCATTGAGCTGGGCTCTGAGAGCTATCAGGTGCAAGGTAAGTACAATGGCATGCCCTCATCCGGTATCGCTATTCGTCTAGCCTCCGGCGCCAACGCCTTGGATACGGCCGAAAACGTCAAAGCCTTGATGGCACAATTGCAAGAATACTTCCCTGAGTGGATCGATGTGGTCTACCCGTTTGACACCACCGACTTTATTAAGGTGTCTATCAATGAGGTGTTCCATACCTTAATTGAGGCCATTATCTTGGTGGTGCTCATTATGTATGTGTTCTTGCAAAACTTCCGCGCCACGCTCATTCCGTCAATTACGGTGCCGGTAGTATTGCTCGGTACTTTCGCCATCATGTCGATGTTAGGCTTCTCGATTAATACGCTTACCATGTTCGGTCTGGTGCTAGCCATCGGTCTATTGGTAGACGACGCCATCGTGGTGGTGGAAAACGTCGAACGTATTATTCAAGAAGAGAATCTGCCGCCTAAAGAAGCTACTGAAAAATCGATGAATCAGATTACTGGCGCCTTAATTGGTATTGCGCTGGTGCTGTCTGCCGTATTCGTGCCGATGGCCTTCTTTGGTGGCTCGACCGGTGTGATTTACCGTCAGTTCTCCATTACCATCGTTTCGGCCATGGTGCTGTCGGTGTTAATTGCCTTGATTTTAACCCCGGCCCTGTGCGCCACCATGTTGCGCCGCAAGGAGCAAGAGCCTAATAAAAAGCGCAATAAACTGGTAGCCTCCTTAGGCGCGGTACAGTCCAAGCTCTTACTGCCGTTAACCAAGTTCTTTGAGCTCTTTAATAAGGGCTATAGCAAGATGGCTATGGCCTATCAACGTCACGTCAATGTGGTTATTCGCCGCATCAAACGTGAGATGGCCTACTATATCGGCATTTGCGTGGCCTTAGGGGCGCTCTTTATACAAATTCCGTCGGCCTTCTTGCCCTCGGAAGATCAAGGCGTGCTCCTTGCCATGGTGAACTTGCCTGCCGGCTCCACGGTAGAAAAGACCGATACGGCTTTAACTAAGCTTGCCAATTACTTCTTAAATGATGAGGCCGAAAATACCGCCTCGGTGATGACCGTCACCGGCTTCTCCTTTGCCGGCTCCGGGCAAAATGCCGGCTTGGCCTTCATTCGTCTGAAGGATTGGGCAGAGCGTACGCGCAGCGATCAACATGCCGATGCCATTTCCAATCGTGCTTATATGCCGCTACTAGGTATTCGTGAAGGTTTGGCCTATGCCTTTAACGTGCCGGCCATTCCGGAATTGGGTACCGCTACCGGCTTTGATATGTACGTGCAGGATAATGGCGGTGCTGGCCATGAGATGTTAACTAAGGTTCGTCAGGACTATGTCTATGCCGCACAGCAATCCCCGCTTTTGATGCAGGTACGTGCCAATGGTATGGACGATACCCCGCAGTTTAAGCTCAACTTAGACTACGAAAAGGCCTTAGCCTTAGGCTTGTCGATTAGTGATATCAACAATACCCTGTCTGTGGCCTGGGGTTCTGCTTATATCGATAACTTCATTGAGCGTGAGCGCGTCAAGAAGGTTTATCTGCAAGCTGAAGCCTCTGCTCGTATGACTGAGGTTGACCTCAACAAGTGGTATGTGCGTAATGCCGATGGCGAAATGGTGCCCTTCTCGGCCTTTGCCACCACGTCCTGGACCTATGGTTCGCCGCGTTTGGAGCGCTATAACGGCGTGGGTGCCATGAACATTCAAGGTGCGCCGGCACCGGGCATTTCCACCGGTCAGGCCATGGAAGAAATGGAGCGCATTGCCGCCGAAATACTGCCGCCGGGCTTTGGTATTTCCTGGACCGGTATTTCCTATCAGGAAAAACTGTCCGGTCAGCAAGCCCCGATGCTGTATGCGGTCTCCATCTTGATCGTGTTCTTATCGCTTGCGGCCTTGTATGAATCCTGGTCCATTCCGTTTGCCGTCATCATGGTGTTGCCGCTTGGTATTATCGGCGCTATTTTAGCGGCCTTTATTACGCAATATGTGCCAGTACAGACCGTGCTACGTAATGACGTGTACTTCCAAGTAGGTCTACTTACCACGGTAGGTCTATCGGCCAAGAACGCCATCTTGATTGTGGAATTTGCCAAGGACTTGTACGACAAAGGTGCGCGCTTGTCTGAGGCAGTGGTGGAAGCGGCCAAGATTAGACTGCGCCCGATTTTAATGACCTCAGCGGCCTTCATCTTAGGTGTGTTACCGCTGGCCGTCAGCTCCGGTGCCGGTGCCGCCGGTCGTAATGAAATTGGTATCTGCGTGATTGGCGGTATGTTATCTGCCACCGTGCTGGCCATTTTCTTCGTACCGGTGTTCTTCGTCCTCATCATGCGCAACTTCACCAAGTATGTGCCGATTGAGCAAAAGAAGAAGCAAGCCGATCAAGCGGCTAAGTTACGTGAGCTCAAGAAGCAACGTGAGGCTGAATTGGCTGCCTTAGCGGCTGCCGATACCGAGCGAGAGCATAAATCTGGACCTTCGGCTTAAAGCCTAAACTTAAAGCCTGATATTAAAAATCCCCGGTCAAGCCGGGGATTTTTCTTGCCTTAATGTGAACGTCAGCTTTAGGCCAAAAGCCTTGGCAAAAGGTTTAACTGTAGCGTATCAAAGGGTGCATGGGCAAAAGGACCTTGGGCTAAAATCTGCAGGTAAAGCGCCGCATCATCGCCCTCATCAGACTGCGGCACATCACTTAAAATTACCCCCAATTGGGCGCAATACAGCCCATGGTAAAGCGAAACCTCCGCCATCGCTGCGCGGGTGCGCGCCATTGCCAGAGCAAGTGCCACAGCCGTACTGTCCGTAAGACCAAAATGTCTATCATCCAGGCGCTCTAAGGCATAACGCTTAGATAAAATAAGCGCGCGCCAGACCCCAAAATCTACCCGCACATTTAAAAGCTCATGGACGGCCAAGAGTCCGCGCTTACACAAAGAGGCGGCAAATTCAGGCTCAAGGAGCAAGAGATAATCTTCCCCACTGCAGGCATAGACCTGATAATGCTCGCCCATGCAGACGCAACCTGCGATGGTTAAACTGCTATCAAAACCCTGCGCTTGAACCACCTCACCTGACATAAAGAAAGGCTCTAGCTTGCCTAAAGCAAAGCCTCTTGCCTGCAGATCTGCCTTCACCACATAAGGATTGAGCTCTGACGGACTCATGTCTGCGCGCGTGGAAAGATCTTCACTGCGGTCAGGGGAGAGCACATTTAAAAACAGCGCGCGATCGCATACTTCCCGCGTCTTGCTGAAAGTGGGCAGGACCGTGGCATAGAGCTCACAATAAATGCCATCGCGTAAAGTCACTTGTGGATTTAAGCGCCGCGCATTTTCCAGGGCCGCGGCCACATTGAGCGCATAGCGTAAACTGCCATAGGCACGCAGCTCGGTGATGCGTCCAAGCACCAAATTTGCAGGTGATACCAAAACCTCCACCGGACCTAGCGTCCCCTCTACCGTCATAAAGGCTGACGGCGGGAGGTAACCTTCGGTACACCAGCGTTCTTTTAGCGCCTGACTTACTGCCAAAATTTGCACCGCCCCATCAGTGACTTCATAGAGCTGAAAATTATCGGCTCTATCAATTTGCACTTCAATACAGCTCCCATTGGGCAAATGTTGCCCCGGGACTAACCAATCATCCTTAATGCCATCGTCCATATCGATGACAAAATTGGCTTCATTGACAATGAAATCTGCCATAACTATCTCCTCATTAATTGAGCACAGCATAGCAGGCCATACCCACGGTAAAACGCCTATTTTTATCAGCTAAGGCAAAAAAGCGCCGCGGTGCACAATTTATGAGTTTTAAGGCGACGTTTTCGAGAAAACTTTGCACCTTGCCTGTAAGCAAGCGACTTTTTCATTAGAATACGCACCATTACGTTAACGTTTCTTTACGCACAGCGAGCTAATAATCATGGATAAAATTGGTCTGTTTTACGGCACCTATACCGGAGTGACGGGCCTAGTCGCCCAAAAGATCGCCCACGAGCTGGGAGATGAGCATGTCGATCTGCACAATATCTGTTGTGATGGCGAGCAGATGAGTAATTACAACAAACTTATCATCGGTACTTCGACCTGGAGTATTGGTGAGTTGCAGGAAGATTGGGATAACTTTATGCCCAAGCTCGCAGCGATGGACTTTACCGGTAAGGTAGTCGCCCTCTTTGGCACGGGCGATCAGGTAGGTTACCCCGATACCTTCCTTGATGGTATGGGTATGCTCTATGAGACCTTCCAATTCCGCGGCGCAACCTTTGTCGGCTTCTGGCCAACTGCCGGCTATGATTTCACCTCGCCGTTACCCCTGCTGGATCACGATCATTTCGTCGGCCTGGCCATTGATGAAGATAATCAAGCTGAGCTGACTGACAGCCGCATTAAAGAATGGTGCAAATTATTGCGCCCGGCCTTTGGCCTCTAAAGTAAGAGCGCTTTTTACCACCACCGCGCCCGGGATAAGCCCGGGCTTGCATTACCCCCACCACACTTACGCGCCTGCAACTTAACTTGCGCCCCATCTCCGGGCAAATTTATGGCCAAGCCGTAAGCTCTACCTACTGCGTGCTGCAGGGTAAGCCAGCCACGATTTTGCCATGAGTGCTAGCAATATATTGGCATCTGCCGGCTAAAGGCAGTTCCCCTGAAGGCTATCTTGCCTGCCTAGCAATGATTGGCGTCCCAAATTTCCCAAGCGCAATGACTATCCCACCAAGCCCAGGATTTAGATAGCCCCCCGCGCTGAAGGCATGGTCAAAAATAAGTCTGCGTACAAATTAAGCAAGATCCAAATTATCTTATATATCTTATTAACTATAGATAAATATAGGATAAATATTATCCTTGATAAAATAAAAGCCAGGTATTGTTTTTTTTGTCTTGTTAGCATGCACGTCACATTACGCCCTACCGCATTTGGCCTTGATTTGATTTTTTGCAGTGAAGCCCGATGCGGCACGTTGTTTTTACTTAAACAAATAATTTTCTAAGAGCTTGTTATATGAAGCAAATTAAGAATAGCCGCAACACTATCAACATGTTGCTCTCTGCCTATCGGGCAATTTATAAATCCGCCTTTTTTAAAGGATTGGCCGGTGCTATCGCGCTGAGCGCCATGTTTAGCTTCAGCGCCGCCCCTGCCTCCGCCATGGATATCAGCGAGGAAAATTTATCAAGCATCCTAGAGCAATATAAACCTGCCACCGGCGATAGCGCAGATCTTTACGCCACCGCCGGGCAAGACTATAACGGCGGCTATAACAATGCGACCTTCAATATCTCCGGTGACATTTCACTTAGCAAATATAGTTATGAAGAAGGAAAAACTTTATCCGGCTTGGTCACTGCCGGTATCGATGTAAATGGTGAGGACGAGGCTTCCGGCGCGGGCGTAATTACCAATGCGCAAATGAATATTGCCGCTGGCACCACTCTTAACGGCTATGAGCTCGATACTGTGGATCCAGAAGAAACCGGTCGTACCTACTTACTAGGCGCCGGTGTCTGGGATGAAGGTACCAAAAACAACACCGTCTCCATCACCAATGCAGCGATAAATGTCGGTCAAGGTGTAACCATCAAGACCATGCAACTTGCCGGTGCGACCTATGATATTGAAGGCGAGCGTTCCGGTGATAATCCTCCGACCTTCAGCGGTACCGTGGCGGCTTCGGTAAACTTAGAAGATAACGCAGACGGAACCGAAACCAAGCTTGAGGACGTTTACATCATCGGCGCCCTAGCTGAAGAAGACGAATCCACCGCTAATACTGATATTGTCGACCATATTGATGTCAACGGCACGGTCTATGTTGGTAACAACGTGTCCATTAGCGGCTCTGACACGGATACTAATATAGACAATGAACACGACGCGATCTTAGGTGCCTTAAACTATCTTGGGGGCTCTGCCACCGGTCGCGTAACGGTCAATGGCGCGGTTTCCGGAACTCCCATTACCGGTGCATACGGCCTTGATGCCAGTGTTTATGGCGAAGTGGTGATCGGGCAAAGCGGTAGCTTAATCATCTACAATACTGATGATACCGATATGCAGTTATCCGCCGCCGCTGCCGTAGGCGCACACAGTACCTCAGTTGCCGGTACTTTAGAGATCTATGGTCAATATGGTGATAGTAAGCAAGCAGAATCAGGCAATGTCGTTGATATCCGCGTCCTAGATACGGAATACTTCACCAATGCCAGCGCCACGCTCGTCATCAATCAAGCAGAAGAAGTGGCTAAAGAGTCCGACATCGGCACGGTGCATGTGCTAGCCATTGGCATGCAAGAAGATGGTGAGGAAACAAACATCACCGCCGAGAACTCCGCCAACTCGCAGGCCACCATTAATGTCACTATTGACGGCTATTCTCATGTTGGCACCTTAAACGTCTTACACCTTGAAGATGACGGGGTAGACTATGCCGGTTCCATTAATGGCACTATTACCGTAGGAGAAAATGCTACGGTTGATGTGATTAATGGTATTTCTGCGGAAAGTCTCGGTAGCTTTAGCGGTACCGCTAGAGTTACCCAAACTTATAATATCTCCGGCACGGTCGAGACGCTAAACTTATTTGGTACTAGTACCGCGGGCGACACTGCAACCGAGGTGGAAGAGGTCACTACTCAAGCTACTTTCGCCAATCTGGCACTATCTGCTGATGAGCCTGCCACCGAAGATCAGCCGAATATCAGATTTATACTTAACCTTACCGATGGTGAGGTGGGTAGTGTAATAGGTGCCGAAGATAAGCAGTCCACAACTGATATTTATACTACCGGCAATGCCACTTTAAGTAGCATTTCTAACACTCAGGTTGGCACCTTGCGAATTGACGCCACCAATGCCGAAACAGGTGAAAATAAAGCAGCATTTACCTACAACGGCAAGGAGAAATTAGATGTCGGTACCCTACAGGTGATCACCGGCGGTAAAGATATTAGCAATGCCGTATCTTCAGCAAATGCCACTATTACTGCCGATGCCGTGCGCGTAGGTGCAACCGGATTAATCTATACCGAGTATAAAAACAGCGATAAAACCGCGTTAGAGTTAGGTAATAACATTTCCACGCAAGGTGAAGATCTGCTGATCCAAAATGGAGAAGGTGAAAGTGAAGGCACCCTGCTTAGTCAGCAAGACGGCGTAACCAGTCAGCGTAACGTTACCACGCAGTCTAAATCCTTAGCTGAAGCTGCAGTCGGCACTGCCGCCTTGGTAAATCAGGGCGCTGAGTTTATCGCCGGCGATGGTCTTAACTCCGCGGTCGCAGCTGTTGCTCGTGCTAGTGGCAACAATAGCGCTTTCGGTGCCGTGCAGGCCGGCTATAGTGAGTACGAAACCGGATCTTCCATCGATTTAACGGCAGTAACCGGGATTGTCGGCTTTGCCAAAGGCTTTAAGTTTGGTGACGATCTGTTAACTACCGCCGTGTTCTTAGATTTAGGCTACGGCACTTCTGAGGCTCACGTTTCCGGCCACGACACTGACGGCGATCATATGTACTATGGCTTAGGCTTAGCGGCTCGTTATCAGTTTGCCGGCGGCTTCTTCTTCGACGGCTCCCTGCGTGGTGGTAGAGCGGAGACGGAATTTGATGGCTCCTTTAATGGCGTAAGTGCAGATTATGATGCCGATGCCACTTATTTAGGTGCCCATTTAGGTGCCGGCTATACCTTTAACCTAAACGAGGACATGAGCCTTACTCCTTATGCCCGCTATACCTTCAGCTGGCTGGACAGTGATTCCGTGACCCTCGATAACGGCATGGATTACCATATCGATTCCATCACTGCTCACTGCGTGCAGGCCGGCGTTGATTTTGATCTCAAGCTTACCGATCTGATGACGTTTAACACCGGCTTAGGCTATATGGGCGTGTGGAATGGTGATGCCGACTCTGATTTAGAGAACATCTCATTAAGCAGCCCTTCCATTGAGGGTAATACCGGATTTGCTAAGGTCGGTCTGCGCATTGCTCCGCAAGGCTCAGGCTTCTCCTGTGACTTAGGTGCTACCGGCTATGCCGGCGATCGTAAGGGCGGCAGCGCTTCTGTCATGCTCAATTACGCCTTCTAAGGTGAGCTGAATCCACTACTAATCTGTAAACTACTCCCCGCCCCACGTGGCGGTTTTTTTTGTCTACAGCCTCCCTTTAAAGTAGCGTAAACTTTGCGCCGCACGCGCTCGGCGGTGCTCCAGGCCTGGCCACCAATGCCTGCCTTGAAGCTTCTTTACAAGTCAGCTTTACGGTCAAACTACCTTGCCTCGAGAGCATTAATCTTGCCGCCAAGGACTGCCATTTACGCCCTCTTAGTGTGTTTTTCACCTGATCTGCGCGCGCGTCAGGCCATGCCTCATGCTTTGCGTCTGTCTTTACCCACAGGGCAAAAATTCCTGCCGTGCAAGATGCCGGGGTAGCGCGCATCCTTGCTCGTGCTGGCGCGCTATTGCCCAAGGCACTTAAAAATCTAGTAAATAAAATAGCGAAGTGAAGTTTTGCGGACGCAACAGCTGAGCTTTTAGTAAAAGAAGAGGCCAGGATAGTGTCGCCACCCTGGCCTAAGATGGGGCTGCAGGAAAAAGCCCCGTTAAAGCCCGTCCACCAGCGGTAGACGGGTAAGAGGATAGTTAGTCTTGAATCAGCGCTTTTTCACGCTTTTGTAACAGCTCAATTAAGTTGTAGCCGTCAGTGCACTTGCGAATGGCGTCGCGGGTCTCAGCCTCATTGAGGATGATGCCTAAACGACCAATCATATTGAGGTGGCTCTCACCGTCATCCGGGGAGATAAGTAAGAACACCACATCACAATCCTTGCCATCCGGGGCAGCAAAATCCAGTGCCTTATCTAACTTGTAGACTGCTAACATGCACTGCTTAACACCGGCGCACTTGGCATGCGGTAGCGCGATACCATCGGCAATACCGGTCGGACCTAAGACTTCGCGGGCGAAGATGGCCTGACGCACTGCCTCTAAATCGGTGACATTCGGATTGTCCTTGAAGGTATCAACCATCGCATTGATGCACTCATCCTTGCTAGCTGCATGAGCCTGCAGGTTGATGCGCTTTTCATCTAAGCTGTAGCGCACGAAGTACTTGCCGGCACGCTCGGCCATCGTCTGCTGACGGGTAACCTCGAGGGCAGAGAGGATGTTCTTGTAGAAGTCGCCATTTAACTTATAGTACTTGATGTACAGGCCCACCATGATGACGATGAGGATGGTGGAGGCGACGAACATCACCAGACGTAAGCCCAACAGGGTCGACTCGCTCTGCGCCACATTCGGTACATAGCCTACGGCCGCTAAGGTCATCGAAGACATGAAACCGGCTAAAGCGTTACCAAACTTCACCGTCATGGTCTGCATCGAGAAGACGATGGACTCAGAACGGGTGCCTAACTTGTACTCACCGTAGTCTACGGTATCGGCCAACATTACGGTGGTGCACACTAAGGATAAGGCGACACCGAAGGAGGCGATGCAGTAGAAGCCACCGGCAGCTAGGACGCTGCTATCGGCCTTAGAACCAAAGAAGAACATGCCTAAGTAGCCAATGGCCATTAAGCCAGCCGAGCCGATATACACGAAGCGGCGGGAAGTCTTCTGTACCAAGGTCGGGAAGACGATGAAGGAAACAAACTGCGTGATAGCGCCGGCGGTCATGAAGTACGGATACAATTCTTCATGGGCAATGGCGTAACGGAAGTAGTAAATAATGGTGCCGTTGACCAGGTTCTGCGCAATCTGCTGAATAATGGTCAAGACGATAATGGTCATTAACTGATCATTGTGGCCCATTAAGTGCAGCATGCCTTTAATGGTGATCTTCTTGCGCATCGGGGTCTGCACGTGCTCACGCACATTGGCCACGCAGATGATTTCGCAGGCAATGAAGAAGCACACGATCAGGATGGTGAAACGGAAGAAGCCGTCAGCCTCAGTGCCACCTAAGCCGGTACCTAAGAAGGTAATAATCGGCAGACCTAAAATTAAGGTTAACTGACCACCGATCATGGCGCCGGTACGAGGGATCACGGACATTAAATCACGCACTTTAGAATCAGAGCTAAATGCCGGAATCATCGACCAGAACGGAATATCCATCACCGTATAGGACATACCCCACAGGATGTAGAAGATGGCGCAATAGGCCATAACACCCGTAGGACTCATAACCTCGCTCGGATCAAAGAAGAGCAGTAAGACGATGACCGAGTTGAGGATGGTACCAATTAAAATCCACGGACGGAATTTACCCCAGCGGGTCTTGGTATTATCCACAATCCATCCCATGATGGGATCGTTAAACGCGTCCCAAATACGGGCAATTAAAAAGATTAAACCGACGAAAGCCGGGGACAACTTCACCACGTCGGTGAAATAGACCATGAGGTAGCCCGCCATGATCCAGTAAGCCATGTCCTTACCGACTGCGCCGATACCAAAGGAGACTTTCTCCTTAAGCGCAATTTCAGAACTCATTACCTTATTTCCTCACAAAGTCTATGGCGACCTAAGCCGCACATGCCGTAGAGAGTGCCTGCTAATCTAGCGTGAAAAATATAGCTACCTTTAAATTGCTGAATGGATACTTTTCCTGGATTTTGGATATTTATCAGCCTTGTTTTGCAATTTTGCGTATTAATTTATTTAATGATTATTAAGTATTTTTGATATTAAATTTGGATATTTTTCATCGTGCTCTACAAAGATACACTTTTTGTTCAAATTTTGATCAAGCGCAGATTTTTAAGTCCTGATGGCTTGAAGTATCTGAAAAGTCGCTTTTATGACAGTCTTGTTGCAATGGCTTTGCGTAAGATGCATGCTAACGCATAGCTTTAAGCTGTTTCTCTATCCTTGTGTTTTCATGTACTTAGTCTGCCTTAAACCGCAGACCGTCTAAAGGAGTCCTCGATGACTGCTGAATTTGATTATGCTTTACTTGCCGATCCGCAAGTTTTCGCTCTCAACCGTCTGCCGCCGCATAGCGATCATGTGCCCTATGCTAACGCCGCGGAAATGGCTGCCGGTTGCACTTCCCTGCGCCAGAGCTTAAATGGCAAATGGCGTTTTAATTTTGCCCATGGCATCAGCGCCATTCCGCAGGGGTTTGCTAACCCGAGCTTTGATAGCAGCGCCTGGGACTTCATTACCGTACCGGGACATTTTGAAACCCAAGGCTACGGCATCCCGCAATACACCAATAAGATTTACCCGTGGGAAGGCTATGAAGACTGCCCGCCGGGCACCATCCCGCAACGGCTTAATGTGGTAGGCACTTATCTCACCAACTTTGATAAGCCGCAGGGCTGGAACAATGCCTTTATTTGCTTTGAAGGCGCGGACAGTGCGTTAGCAGTCTGGCTCAACGGTCATTTTGTCGGTTATAGCGAAGACACCTTTACGCCGTCCTATTTTGATTTAAACCCTTATCTTCAGGATAAGGACAATTACCTGGCCGTGCAGGTCTTCAAGTACAGCTCCGGCTCACACTTAGAAGATCAAGACTATTGGCGTTTGTCAGGCCTCTTTCGCGGCGTTTACCTCTACACTAAGCCTGCAGTACATTTAGAGGACTTAAAGGTCACCACCACCTTAGATGACAGCTTTAGCCAAGGTAAGTTACAGGCGACCTTAACTACGCTAGGTAGCGGCAAAGTTGTAGCCACCTTGTCCTTTGCCGGCACTGAAATTGCCACCACTACGCAAGATTTAGCCACTCCCACTTTAAGCTTTGCGGTCGATACCGACCTTAAGTTATGGAGTGCCGAGGAGCCTAATTTATACACCTTAAACTTAGAGTTCTATGACGCTGCCGGAGTGTTGCAGGAGTGCGTCTGCCAAAACGTCGGTTTCCGCCGCTTTGAGATGAAAGACGGCCTCATGACCTTAAATGGCCAGCGCATTGTCTTTAACGGCGTCAACCGCCATGAATTTGCCGCCCAGTCCGGCCGTTGCCTGCAACCTGAAGAAATCTACGCCGATTTACTGGCCTGCAAGCGCTATAACATCAATGCAGTACGTACCTCACACTACCCTAATAGCTCCTGCTTCTATGACTATTGCGATAAATTAGGTCTCTATGTTATTGATGAGACCAATATGGAAACCCACGGCTCCTGGGAAGTAGATGGCAACTTTGACTTAAAGCCCAATACTCTGCCCGATGACAAGCCACAGTGGCGTGAAGCGGTACTGGCCCGTGGGGCTGCGATGTTAGAGCGCGATAAGAATCACGCCTGTATCTTAATTTGGTCCTGCGGTAATGAAAGCTTTGGTGGTAAGACCGTCTTTGAGCTCTCCGAGTACTTCCGCCATACCGATCCTAGCCGCTTAGTTCATTACGAAAGTATTTTCCATGATCGCCGCTACAATGACACTTCCGATATGGAAAGCCAGATGTACAGCAAGGTAGCTGACGTTAAGGCCTTTATCGCCGCCCATCCGGAGAAGCCTTTTATCCTCTGCGAGTACAGCCATGCCATGGGTAATTCCTGTGGTGGTCTCAAACACTATACCGACATGACCCATGAACTGCCACGCTATCAAGGTGGCTTTATTTGGGACTTCTGCGATCAGGCTTTCTTTGCCACCGATCCGACCGGGCACGAGTATTTGGCCTATGGCGGTGACTTTGGTGACCGTCAGACCGATTACAATTTCTCCGGCAACGGCATTTTCTTTGCCGATAGAAAGCCCACTCCCAAGCTTGCGGAAGTAAAGGCCTGCTATCAAAACTTCAAGTTTGACTTTATCCCCGGCGCCGATAAGGAAGATCTTGCCGCCCTTAAGGTCAAGATCACTAATTACTTCCTCTTTACCAATTTAGATGCCTTTAAGTTACAGGCCACGGTAGAGGTCGATGGCAAGCAGGTACAATGCGTCACCATCCCGGCTACCTTAGCTGCAGGGGAAAGTGCTGAATTTACCTTGGGGCTTGCCAACCTGCCCACAGTGGCCCCGGCAGCTACCGTCACCGTCAATGTCGCAGTGATTGATGTCAAGGAGCGCGCTTGGGCTCCGGCTGGCTACAGCATTGCTAACGCCCAATTTATCGTCAAACTCCCGACCATTGCCCCGCTGTGCTCAACTAAGGCTCCGCGCCTTATCATCACCGCCAATAATTGCGGCGTCCATGGTGAAGGCTTCTCCTACCTTATCAATAAGGATAAGGGCGGCTTGGTGAGCATGAAGTACAATCAAAGCGAGATGTTATTGCAGCCGGCGCAGTTAAACTTCTGGCGCGCGCCTACCGATAACGATCGCGGCAATCGTATGCCGGCCCGTTTAGGGATCTGGCGTCGTGCCGGTCAAGATGCCCGCACCTTAAGCATGCAGGCACGGATGGAAAACAATCAGGCGGTAATTGAGCTTACCCATGAGTTAGCCGGCATTGCCGATGCTAAGGTGGTCAGCTGCTATCGCATTGATGCCAACGGCTGTGTGGAAGTGACCTTAAGATATCAGGCCGGAGATAACTTACCTGATTTACCGGAGTTTGGTCTCATTCTGCCGCTGCGCGCTGAATATCATCACTTATGTGCCCTAGCCCGTGGCCCGGAGGAGAACTACTGCGATAGAGACAGTGGAACCCCGCTGTGTGCCTTTAAGAGCACGGTCGCTAAGCAGTATGTGCCGTACTTAAAGCCGCAAGAATGTGGCAACCATCAGGATGTGGTGGACTTTAAGATCTTAAATCGTCAAGCGCACGGTTTATGCGTCAAAGCGGGGGTCGATCTGCCCGCAGTCTCAGTCCTGGCTTGGACCCCGCATGAAATTGAGCTGGCCTCCCATCAGTATGAGTTACCGCCGGTAGTCAAGACCGTCGTCAAGATTGCCAAGCGTCCGATGGGTGTGGGTGGTGATGACAGTTGGGGTGCTCCGACCTTAGAGCAGTATCTCAACCACAATCAGGATTACACCTTCACCTTTAGATTGCAGGTGCAATAAATCACTGTGGCGGCGCTTTGCGCCGCCGTACCTAAATCCAAACTAAAATCCCACTGTAAGCCGACATCCTGTAATGTCGGCTTTTTAACTTTGGGCGCGATAATCAAGCGGCGCCCGGCCGGTGACTTTCTTAAAGACGCGCGCAAAGTGGCTGGTGGATGAGAATTGCAAGAGCGCGGCAATATCGCCCACTTTAAGCTGTGAGCCAGTTAAAAGATCACAGGCCGTACGAATCCGCAAATCGCGCAGATAATCCATGATTGACATCCCGATATCCTCTTTAAATAGGCGCTCGGCATAATCAGGACTGCAATTTAAGGACTTTAACAAACTATCTCTATCGGTCTTTTGAAATTGATGGCGCGAGATCTCATTTAAAATGGCGCGCACTAAAGGGCGCGCGGAGCTTGCCGGATTGGGGCAGCGATCTTTGACCAATTGCGCAAAGCGATAGGTAATAGTCTGACGCAATAATTGCGCCTCGGACACCGAGCGGCATAATTCAGCGGCGAGAATAAAGAAATCGGCAAAGGTATAGGCCTCTTCAATGCCCAAACCACCGCGAATAGCGGCACGGGCGGCTAGGACTGCATTAATGATGGCGCTATTTTTATAGTGCCGCAGCTCCGTATAACCCATACGCCCTTCCTTACCATGCATCGGACTTAAGAGTGCGCGCACCGCTTTTTCCGGATCACCTTGGGTGATGCCATCTAAATGTCCCTGCTCATAGGCATAGGTATTATGCGGCGAGTCACTAGGCAAGACATCGGAGATCTTAGGTAAGTTTAAGGTGCTATCTTGTTTTAATTGCTCAATAACCTCGGCAATCTTTTTTTCATCTAACGGTGGATTGTGGGCTGCAGTACGCCAATCCATCGCCGCAAAAAGCTCCAATACAATATTGACGGCCTTGATGCGTTGATTTAACGGGCCATACAGATTCTCCGCATCGCGCTCTAAGGGGCCGACGATAATCCACATACCATCAGAGGTATACAGTCCGCCTAAATCCTTGCCTGAGGATAAACAAAAAGCTTGGGTTTGCGTCCCCAGACGCGTGCGGAGTGTCTGTGCTACCTCATTTTTGCGCAAATCCGGCGCCTGAGTATTTTGCCGTGGCCAGGGGCGGAGATTTTCCTCCGGGGCAAAGGCACAGTTTAATTGGGCGGTTAACATGGAAAGTTTGGATAACAATAGTTCATCCGTCGGAGTCATGGTAGGCTACATCCAATTAAAACCAAGATAGAAAGTAGTATACCGACAATGATAAAAGCTGACAATATAAGAAAAAATAGCGTTAAAAGTGCCTTTTTTTCAAAAAATTATTTCACGGATGAAAAAACAAAGCCCAGATAAGCTCTTACTTATCTGGGCCTGTCACAAGCTTTACTTAAGCTTGTCGCTCGTGCGCAAGCGCGCTTACTCTAAAATCTTAGAGACCACGCCGGCACCCACAGTATGGCCGCCTTCACGAATAGCAAAGCGCTCGCCTTCAGCCATAGCCACCGGGTGGATCAGGGTGACGATCATCTTGGTGTTGTCACCCGGCATCACCATCTCCACACCCTCTTCGAGGTCGATGGTACCGGTAATATCGGTGGTACGGAAGAAGAACTGCGGACGATAGCCCTTGAAGAACGGAGTGTGACGACCGCCTTCATCCTTGGACAGCACGTACACGCCACCCTCGAACTTGGTGTGCGGAGTGATAGAGCCCGGAGCAGCTAACACCTGGCCACGCTCCACGTCCTCACGCTTGGTACCACGTAAGAGCACGCCCACGTTGTCACCAGCCTGACCCTGGTCAAGCAGCTTGCGGAACATTTCCACGCCGGTAACCACAGTCTTGGCAGTCGGACGAATACCCACGATTTCAACTTCGTCGCCTACCTTAACAATACCGCGCTCCACACGACCGGTCACCACAGTACCACGGCCGGAGATCGAGAAGATGTCTTCGATAGGCAGCAGGAACGGGTGATCGATATCACGCTTCGGATCCGGAATGTAGCTGTCTAAGGTGTCAGCTAACTCTAAGATCTTCTCCACCCACTTCTCTTCACCGTTTAAGGCACCTAAAGCGGAGCCACGGATGATCGGGGTGTCATCGCCCGGGAACTCGTACTGATTGAGCAGATCGCGCACGTCCATCTCAACTAACTCGAGTAACTCCTCGTCGTCGACCATGTCGCACTTGTTGAGGAAGACAATGATGTACGGCACACCGACCTGACGGGCCAGCAGGATGTGCTCACGGGTCTGCGGCATCGGGCCGTCGGTAGCGGCTACCACTAAGATAGCGCCGTCCATCTGAGCTGCACCGGTAATCATGTTCTTCACATAGTCAGCGTGGCCCGGGCAGTCAACGTGAGCATAGTGACGCTTAGCAGTGTCGTACTCAACGTGAGCGGAGTTAATGGTAATACCACGAGCCTTCTCCTCAGGAGCCTTATCGATTTCATCGAAAGCTAAAGCGGCACCGCCGAACTTCTCAGCTAACACCTTGGTTAAGGCGGCAGTTAAAGTGGTCTTGCCGTGGTCAACGTGGCCGATGGTACCGACGTTTACGTGAACCTTATTACGTTCAAACTTTTCCTTTGCCATGTTTACTTATTTCCTATGAACGGAGTGTTAATGCTCACAGAGTGTGACACTGGAGCGGGCAGCGGGAATCGAACCCGTATCACAAGCTTGGAAGGCTTGGGTAATAACCATTATACGATGCCCGCATAATTTTTGAAAGCATTGAAACCGGAGAATTTCTAGGCGGGATGGTGGAGGGGGAAGGATTCGAACCTTCGAAGGCAGAGCCGGCAGATTTACAGTCTGATCCCTTTGACCGCTCGGGAACCCCTCCACTTTTGGCAGCCCGTCTCCGGACTTGCCTGCTTTACATCGCCTTGCGTCGTAAAGCGGGGCTCATGATAAGGCATGAATTACACTTTGGCAAGTATTTTTTTAAACTTTTTTCAAACTTTTTGTTAATTTCTTGAAAAGAAAGGTTTTATTTTATAGCAATTCTGTTACCTGCTCCGCCCCCTTATCAACTAAAATTTTAGTTACCTGACACCTTGCAATTCTTGAGCCCTAAGCCACATAAGCGTATAGTGTGCGCATGCCCAAAAATTTCAGGTAACTGCATGGATAAGCTTGATTTTACCTCGCCTTTTTTTAAGTTCACGCCGGAAGTGTGGGCTACTTTTGCCCATAGCTCCAATCGCTTGCAACTGACACAAGAGCAATTAAAAGACTGTCTGGCCTTTAATGATCGCATCACCCTTGAGGCGGCGCGCACCATTTATCTGCCGCTGTCGCGCCTGCTCTACCTGTATGAGCGCTCACGCCATAATCGCGCCCGCGTGATTACACAATTCTTAGGCAAAGACTTTGAGACCTCGCCCTTTATTATTTCTATCTCCGGCTCGGTCTCCGTAGGCAAGACCACCACTGCCAAGCTCTTATACTCTTTAATTAAGGCCTGGCCTACTGCCCCTAAGGTCTCGCTTATCACCACCGACGGTTATCTTTACCCCAATAAGATCTTAGAAGAGCGCGGCATCATGAACCAAAAGGGCTTTCCCATCTCCTATGATGTCAAGCGGCTAATGAAGTTCTTAATTGATGTCAAAGATGGTGTCCCTAATCTTAAAGTGCCGCAGTATTCGCACCTTACCTATGACGTTATTCCCGATGCCTATACCATGGTCGATAGGCCGGATATTCTCATTATCGAGGGCGTCAATGTGTTGCAAAATGGCGCCGATTATCCGCAAGTGCGCAATCGCATCTTTATCTCAGATTTCATCGACTTTGCCATCTACGTTGATGCGCAGGAGCAATACCTAATTAATTGGTATATTGAACGCTTCTTAAAGTTGCGTGAAAGCACCTTTGATGATCCCAAGAGCTACTTCCATCGCTATGCCCATATGCCCGAGCAAGAGGCTATTCAACTGGCCCGAATTATCTGGCAGAGTGTCAATCATCAAAACTTAATCGAAAATATTCTCCCCTGCCGCAACCGCGCCCATCTTATTTTGCAAAAAGGGCCCGATCATTCCATTGAATACGTCTATTTACGCAAATAGCCCTCAAAGCGGGGGACAGTAAGCCTGCGCTGTGCGCAGGCTAATACCACGACACACTCTTACTTGCTTTAAGCTCTTTAGCAAAATCTTGCACGCCATCTTCATCAAGCTGACATATGTCAATATACCCACCGTTAAGTTTGCTAGGTAAGGTAAGCTTGAGCTTAGGGGCAAGATAAATCCGATCACCTTCTTGCAGGCACGTACAACAGCGCGTTAAACCTTCTTGACTGAAAATTAGATGTAACATCGTAACGTGACGCTCCGTACCTTAAAAGGTCAAGACATGCTTACTTGCGGTGAGCATGAGCCCCAACTTAGGGCCATCAATAACCTTAACAAAGGGCAATGAGGGCAGAGGTACTGACAGACTGTAAGTGGGGATATCAAAGAGCTCTAATTGCCGCAATTGCTTGACATAGGGAGCATCAGCAGGTGCCGTAGCTAAGACTAAATTCAAGGGAGCGGTCACAATAAGCTGACAGGGCTCGGCGCCATCTTGGGCATCTAAAATGAGATCCAGGCTCTGGGCAAAAATCTCATCTTCAGGCTTTACGCTTAAGATAAAGGTCCACATTAGAGCTCTACCACCCGCGCACAGCGCTTAAGCTCATGCAAAAGCTGAAAATAGCCGGCAGGAATAAAGGGATCTTCTAAGGTATTGACGTCAATACCATGCTCTCCGGCAGCACGGCCACAACAGTACACCGGTAAGTGTTGCGCTTGCGCTAGGGCTACCAATTTTGCCTGCAACGTACTCTTAGTTTGCACCAGACTCACCGCCGGACCAAATAAAAAGATCCCCACCACACTCTGCCCCTGCGCACTAAGCGCCGCTAGCATTTGCATGATGAGGCATAACACCGCGTCCGTCGGGGGACGGCGGAGGAGTAACAAAACCTGCATTAGCCTAAGTAGACCACTACTTCAACTTCACACAGCACCCCCTTGGGCAGATCAATGCCGCCAACGCAGGAGCGGGCCGGGGCAGCTGCACCAAAGTACTTGGCATAGACTTCATTGAAGGCCGCAAAGTCGGCAATATCGTGCAAAAAGCAGGTGCTCTTGACCACATTCTCCACCTTAGCGCCGGCCGCTTCAATTAAGGCGCACACATTGCGCATTACTTGCTCAGCCTGCGCAGCAATGGTGGTACCCACCACCGCGCCGCTTACCGGATCAAGCGGGATTTGTCCCGAGGCAAATAAGAAACCACCGGCAATTTTACCCTGTACATACGGGCCAATCGCGGCCGGGGCATTGGATGTTTGTAAAACTTGGATGCTCATTGCTTTTCTTCCTTAAAAATAACAACGCCCTGATTGTACAGCACCCTCTAGCTACTGCAAAGGGTGCGCACATATCAGGGCGCTTTGACGTTAAACCTCAGTACAGCTTAGTTGCCTAAGCTATTGGCCGCATCGGCAGCCTCTAAGGCGGCACCTAATTGCTTTTGCAACTCATCGGCAGTCACGCTCTGAGCCTCAGACTCGCGGCGCATCCGGCTACGCTCAATGTCAGCGCGGCGCTGCTGATGGTACTTAAAGCCCGTACCGGCCGGGATGAGACGACCAACAATGACGTTCTCCTTCAGGCCACGTAACTCATCGACCTTACCTGCCACCGCAGCTTCCGTCAGCACGCGCGTGGTCTCCTGGAAGGAGGCGGCGGAGATGAAGCTTTCAGTGGAGAGCGAAGCCTTAGTCAGACCCATCAGGATATGACGATAGCGCACCGGCTTCTTGCCCTGGGCCTCTAAGCGCTCATTGACCTGACGGACATGTGACACTTCAGCCTGCTCGCCCTGCAGGAACTCGGTGCTATCACCCGGATCTAAGATCTCACACTTACGCAGCATCTGACGGACAATGACCTCGATGTGCTTATCGTTAATCTTCACACCCTGCAGACGATAGACGTCCTGCACTTCCTTGACGATGTAGTTGGCCACGGCATTGACACCACGCAGACGCAGAATGTCATGCGGCGATTCTGGACCTTCGGCAATCATTTCACCTTGCTGCACCTTTTCGCCCTCGAAGACGTTTAAGTTGCGCGACAGCGAAATCATCTCCTCATGCGGCGCAAGCAGATTGCCGCTTGCATCCGTCGCTCCGGCATCCGGAGTAATGATGAGACGGCGCTTGCTCTTCGTTTCCTTACCAAAGGAAATGGTACCGGAGATCTCAGCTAAGATAGCCGGCTCCTTCGGCGCACGGGCCTCGAACAAGTCAGCCACACGCGGCAGACCACCGGTAATATCCTTAGTACCGCCAGCCTTCTGCGGAATACGGGCGATGGTATCACCGATGTTGATTTCCGCACCGTCCTGTAACTGCACAATGGCCTTAGCCTGCAGCATATACTGCGCAGCGACGGTCGTGCCCGGGATCAGCACGTCATTACCGGCCTCATCGACAATCTTCACCGCCGGGCGCTTTTCCTTACCCTGCGACGGACGAGCGGCAATTTCACGCACTTCGATCGAGGAAATACCTAAGGCCTCGTCTTCCTTACGGTCAACGGTCACACCTTCAATAATGTCGATGTACTTAATGCGACCATGCACTTCAGAAATAATCGGGTGGGTGTGCGGATCCCAACGGGCTACGGTGGCACCGTTCTTCACCACATCGCCATCCTTGACCTCAAGCACGGCACCATAAGGGATCTTATGGCTTTCCTTCGAGGCGCCAAACTCATCGAGCACCAAGAGTTCGCTCTGACGGGAGGTCACAATTTCCTTGCCTTCCGTATTGGTCACGGTCTTAGCGTTCATGATGCGGATAGTACCGCTGTTACGCACGGTAGCACCACTTTCGGCTACGGCACGGGATGCCGCACCACCGATGTGGAAGGTACGCATGGTAAGCTGCGTGCCCGGCTCACCGATGGACTGCGCGGCGATAACACCGACGGCCTCACCGGCATTGACCAAGTGGCCACGTGCCAAGTCACGACCATAGCACTTCGAGCACACGCCATACTTGGTCTTACAAGTAATCGGCGAGCGTACGCGTACTCTATCAACCTTGGCCTCTTCTAAGATAGTGCAGCACTTCTCATCAAGTAAGGTACCGGCCGGTAACAAGACTTCAGTCTGTGAACCCGGGCGTAAGACGTCGGTGGCCAAAGTACGACCTAAGACGCGATCACGTAAGGTCTCAATCACATCACCGCCATTGACGTGCGGAGTGATATCAAGGCCATCATCGGTACCGCAATCGTACTCAGTGATCACCAGATCTTGAGCCACGTCGACTAAGCGGCGGGTTAAGTAACCGGAGTTGGCGGTCTTCAAGGCGGTATCGGCCAGACCCTTACGGGCACCGTGGGTGGAAATGAAGTACTGCTGTACGTTCAGACCTTCACGGAAGTTGGCGATAATCGGGGTTTCAATAATGGAACCATCCGGGGTTGCCATGAGGCCACGCATACCGGCTAACTGACGGATCTGCGCAGGTGAGCCACGAGCACCGGAGTCAGCCATCATATAGATGCTGTTAAACGAAGCCTGTTTCTCTTCCTTTCCTAAGATATTAGTAGCCGTCTCCACCGACAGATTGGCCATCATGGCCTTCATCACCTTGTCGTTGGCATTTGACCACACGTCAATTACCTTGTTATAGCGTTCGCCCGGAGTGATCTGACCGTTTTCGTACTGCGTCTGAATCGACATCACTTCCTTTTGCGCCGCGGCGATGATGGACTGCTTCTCCTTAGGAATGAGCATGTCATCCACGCAAACCGACGAGCCGGAAATGGCGGCGTTGCGGAAGCCGGTGTACATAATGTGGTCGGCGAACATCACGGTGTCCTTGAGGCCAAGCAGACGATAGCAGCTGTTAAGTAGTGCGGCAATCTTCTTCTTGCCAAGCGGCACGTTGGAGACGCGGGTAAACCAATCCTCCTGGGTTAAGATCTCCTTGATGTTCTCCTGAGTCACGCCTTCTGCCGGCGGGTCAATTAAGTCATAGGACAGACCCTTAGGTAAAATCAGCGATAAGATGGCGCGGCCTACCGTAGTCAGGCGCAACTCATTTTTCTCGACATACTCACCCGTATCGGCATTCTTTTCAAAGAAGTGAATGCGGCAGCAAATACGTGCCTGCATGTCAGCCAATCCTGCCTTGTAAATGCGCTCTGCTTCCTTGGCATCCGAGACAATTAAGCCTTCACCGCGGGCGCCGACGCGCATACGGGTCATATAGTAGAGACCTAAGACCACGTCCTGAGCCGGCACAATAATCGGATCACCGGAGGCCGGGGACAGAATGTTATTGGTCGACATCATTAAGGCACGGGCCTCAAGCTGCGCCTCTAAGGTCAGCGGAATGTGCACGGCCATCTGATCACCGTCGAAGTCGGCGTTAAAGGCCGGGCAAACGAGCGGGTGCAGACGAATGGCCTTACCTTCAATTAAGATAGGCTCAAAGGCCTGAATACCTAAACGGTGCAAGGTCGGTGCACGGTTGAGCATTACCGGATGTTCACGAATGACTTCATCAAGCACATCCCACACCACGGCATCCTCACGCTCGACCATCTTCTTGGCCGCCTTAATCGTCGGGGCCAAGCCACGTAACTCTAAGCGGCCATAAATAAAGGGCTTGAAGAGCTCGAGGGCCATCTTCTTGGGCAGACCGCACTGATGTAAACGCAGGAACGGGCCGCAGGTAATTACGGAACGACCGGAGTAGTCCACGCGCTTACCTAAAAGGTTTTGACGGAAGCGACCTTGCTTACCCTTGATCATGTCAGCAAGCGACTTTAACGGACGCTTGTTCGAGCCGGTGATGGCACGACCGCGACGACCGTTATCCATCAAGGCATCCACTGACTCCTGTAACATACGCTTTTCGTTGCGCACGATGATCTCAGGGGCTGCTAAGTCCAGTAAGCGCTTTAAACGATTGTTACGGTTAATCACGCGACGATAGAGATCGTTTAAGTCCGAGGTGGCAAAACGACCGCCATCAAGCGGCACTAACGGGCGCAGATCCGGCGGCAGCACCGGCAACACGGTTAAGATCATCCACTCAGGCTTATTGCCCGAGCTAATGAAGGCCTCTAAGAGCTTTAAGCGCTTGGAAAACTTCTTACGATTGGACTCTGAGGTCGTAGTCTCTAAAGCCTCACGTAAGGTCTTGGCCTCCTGCTGCAGATCCATATGCTGCAAGATCTCTAAAATGGCCTCAGCGCCCATCTTAGCCGTGAAGTCATCGCCATACTTCTCAAGCGCTTCCATATACTGCTCTTCATTAAGCAGCTGACGCTCGTTAAGTTCAGTCATGCCCGGATCAGTGACCACATAGCTTTCAAAATACAAGACGCTCTCAATATCGCGCAATTTCATATCGAGCACTAAGCCGATACGAGACGGCAACGACTTTAAGAACCAAATGTGGGCCACCGGCGAGGCCAGTTCAATATGGCCCATACGCTCACGGCGCACCTTAGCCTGCGTGACTTCGACACCGCACTTATCGCAGATGGTGCCACGATGCTTTAGGCGCTTGTACTTACCGCATAAGCACTCGTAATCCTTAATCGGTCCGAAAATCTTGGCGCAGAACAGACCATCGCGCTCGGGCTTGAAGGTACGGTAATTGATGGTTTCCGGCTTTTTAACCTCACCATACGACCAAGCGCGGATCATCTCGGGGGAAGCCAGGCCGATTTTAATGGCGTCAAAGTCCTCAAGACGCTGCTTGAAGGCATTGCTGCGGTTGGCAAGCTTAGTCAGGCTCGGGCCTAAGTCTAAGTCGAGTAAGTCATCCTGCGGCGCAGCGGCATCTAAAGCCGTGCCAAAGCCCTCAAAGAGGTTCTCATCATTCTGACCGTTTTGCATACTCACAACAGTTTCTCCTGTAGAGTGATAACAGGCCGTAGCTCAAGCACGCTTGAGCCTTGGCCTCGTGCTGTTCTTTAGTCCTTACGGACCAGGTCAATGTTGATGCCCAAAGATCTGATCTCTCGGAGCAACACGTTAAAGGATTCAGGAATGCCTGCATCCATGCGATAGACACCGTCCACGATGTTCTTGTACATCTTGGTTCTGCCGTTGACGTCATCAGACTTCACGGTCAGCATCTCACGCAGCGTATAAGCGGCACCGTAGGCCTCTAAGGCCCACACTTCCATTTCACCAAAGCGCTGGCCACCAAATTGAGCCTTACCGCCTAAAGGCTGCTGCGTCACTAAGCTGTACGAGCCGGTGGAGCGGGCATGCATCTTGTCATCCACTAAGTGGTTGAGCTTTAACATGTACATATAGCCCACGGTGACTTTACGCTCAAAAGGCAGACCGGTCATGCCATCGTATAAGGTCATCTGTCCGGACTCCGGTAAACCGGCTAAACGGAGCATTTCCTTAATCGAGGCTTCATCGGCACCGTCAAATACCGGTGTGGCTACCGGCATGCCATTGCGCACATTCTGCGCTAAGGTCATGACTTCATCATCTGACAGCTCGTCTAAGTTGACATGCTGCGAGGTATTGCCTAAATCGTAGATCTGCTGTAACAGCTTTCTAATCTCGGCAATGGCACGCTGCTCGATGAGCATCTTATTGATAAGTTCACCCACGCCCTTGGCCGCTAAGCCCAAGTGGACTTCAAGCACCTGACCGATGTTCATACGTGACGGCACGCCCAGCGGATTTAACACTAAGTCCACCGGATGACCCTGCTCGTCAAACGGCATATCTTCAATCGGGCAAATCTTAGAGATAACACCCTTGTTACCGTGACGACCGGCCATCTTGTCGCCTGGCTGAATACGGCGCTTGACGGCTAAATAAACCTTAACAATCTTGAGCACACCCGGAGTTAAATCATCGCCTTCGGTGATCTTGCGACGGGCCTGTTCAAACTTATCGGCATATTCCTTACGTGAAGTTTCTAAACGCTCAGCGTAAATTTCCAGCTGACGTTGCGAGGCATCATCCTTTAAGTGCATCGCCAACAGATCAGCTAAGTCACGGCCTTCAATCTGCCCCTGCTCCACGCCATTGCGCGTTAACAGGGTGATGACCTGTGCCTTAATGCCGTTGCACAAGAAGGAGAACTCTTCATCTAAATCGTTCTTGGCCTTCTTGATGTGCATCTCTTCAATTTCCTTGGCGCGCGCATCCTTCTCCACGCCCTCGCGGGTGAAGATCTGCACGTCAACCACGGTACCGGAAACACCATTGGGCACGCGTAAGGACGAATCCTTTACCTCAGAGGCCTTTTCACCGAAGATGGCACGCAGTAACTTCTCTTCTGGGGTTAACTGCGTCTCACCCTTCGGGGTGACCTTACCGACGAGGATGTCACCACCTACCACTTCAGCACCGACATAGACAATGCCGGACTCATCAAGTTTGGACAGTGCAGCCTCACCGACATTAGGAATATCGGCGGTAATTTCTTCCGGGCCTAACTTAGTGTCACGGGCCACACAGGACAGTTCCTGAATATGGATGGTGGTGAGACGATCTTTAGTCGCCACGCGCTCGGACACCAAGATGGAGTCTTCGTAGTTGTAACCGTTCCACGGCATAAAGGCGATGCGCAAGTTCTGACCTAAGGCCAACTCACCTAAATCAGTGGAGGAGCCGTCAGCTAACACGTCACCGGCAAGTACCTTTTCATGTAGCGACACGCACGGACGCTGATTGATGCAGGTATTCTGATTGGAACGGGTGTACTTAATTAAATTGTAAATATCAATGCCGGCATCATGACCATCAGCGGCAATTTCGTCTTCATTGACGCGCACCACGATACGCGAGCCGTCGACGTGTTCAATCACACCGCCACGCTTGGCAATAATGGTCACGCCCGAGTCCACTGCCACCGCACGCTCCATACCGGTACCCACGAAAGGCTTTTCCGAGCGTACCGTCGGCACCGCCTGACGTTGCATGTTCGCGCCCATCAAGGCACGGTTAGCGTCATCGTGCTCAAGGAACGGAATTAAGGCGGCAGCCACCGAAATAACCTGTTGCGGCGACACGTCCATGTACTGTACATCGGTGGCCTTACGCACCACGCTCTCGCCCTTATAACGGCACTGTACGTACTCGTCCTTAATGCGGCCATTTTCATCTAAGTCGGTATTGGCCTGGGCAATCACGAACTGCCCTTCATCAATAGCCGACAGATATTCAAAGTCATCGGAGACCTGGCAATCCTTGACCTGACGATACGGGGTCTCTAAGAAGCCGTAGTCATTGCACCGGGCATAAACTGCCAAGGAGTTGATAAGGCCGATGTTCGGACCTTCCGGGGTCTCAATCGGGCACAGACGACCGTAGTGAGTCGGGTGCACGTCACGCACCTCAAAGCCGGCACGCTCACGCGTCAAACCGCCCGGGCCCAAGGCCGAAATACGACGCTTATGGGTCACTTCAGACAGCGGATTGTTCTGATCCATGAACTGTGACAACTGCGAGGAGCCGAAAAACTCCTTAATTGCCGCCGAAATCGGCTTGGCATTAATGAGCTCTTGCGGAGTAGTATTATCCAGATCGCCCAAGGACAGACGCTCTTTAACCGCACGCTCAACGCGCACTAAGCCGATGCGGAACTGATTTTCCGCCATTTCACCGACCGAGCGGATACGACGATTGCCTAAGTGATCGATATCGTCAATGTTTTCCTTACCATTTCTAATCTTCACTAAATAACGCATCACCTTAATGATGTCATTATTGGTAAGGATTCCCTCATGACGATCGCGTACCGGACGAATGAATGATAAGGCCTTACCACGATTATCAGTGGCCGTGACCCCCTCAAGTTCGGTGACATTGTTCTTTAAGGTAAGCTCGCTTAACGGGAAAACCACGCAGCGATCAAACTCAAAGCTCTCCTCGCCGTGCTTGAACTTAACCTTAGTGACATAACGCTCAGCGGCGGTCACCATCGGATCGTCCTTGAACTTAACTAAGGTTCTATCTAAGAAATCTAAAACCTTATCGGCACAGCGCTCGGGTATAGTATTGGGCATGCACTCGACTTCACCGGCATCTAAATGAGCCTTGACGGTGTCAATGACCTGCGGGAAGCGGGCATAGACTAAATCGTCCGCTACAATAATGCCACTGTCGGCAGTATTGATGGCAAAGTCAGGATCAGCAAAAGCACGCTCTAAACCTAACTTGAAGAACTTGTCCTCAACAAAGCGGGTGTCAAACTTCATGCGCCCGACGGAGGATAAGTCATAACGCTCTTCAGAGAAGAATAAATTGTGGAATAAAGCCTCAGCAGCCTCGGCAGTCGGCGGCTCACCGGGGCGCATCATCTTGTAAATTTCAAATAAAGCCGCTAAGCGATCAGCCTCGGGGGAGGAGAGATCGCGCGTGGTGTCATTACGTAAGGTGTCAGCAATAAAGGCACCTTCGTCCACCTGGCTGGTGTACAGAATTTCAAATTTCTTAATGCCGTTGTCACGGATGGCCATTAAATTGCCTTCGGTGATCACGGTATTGGCAGCAAGCACCACCTCGCCTGCCTTATTGCGATAGTCCTTAGCGACAATCTTATCAAGGAGGTATTCCGGCGGAACCTCTAAGGTAGTCTGGCCGGCCTTCTTTAACTCGCGAATATGACGGGCAGTGATCTTCTTGCCCTTTTCCACTAAGACCTTCTTATTGAGCATAATGTCAAAGGAGGCCGTTTCGCCGCGCAGACGATCCGGGACTAACTCCATTAAAATCTTATTGCTCTTGATATCGATTTGCACGGTATCAAAGAAGATGTCTAAAATTTGCTCAGTGGTATAGCCTAAGGCACGCAATAATACCGAGGCCGGTAACTTACGGCGCCGGTCAATACGCACGAAGAGGTTATCGCGGTGGTCAAATTCAAAATCAAGCCACGAGCCGCGATAGGGAATGATACGTGCGGAGAATAAAATACGGCCAGGATGGGTCTTACCCTTGTCATTGTCAAAGAAGACACCCGGGCTACGATGGAGCTGAGAGACGACCACACGCTCGGTACCATTGACGATAAAGGTACCATTATCGGTCATAAGCGGGATCTCGCCCATATAGACGTCCTGATCAATGCGCTCCTTAACGGTTTTAGGCGCATCCTTCTCGTAACGGATCAGGCTCAGCTTCACCTTGAGCGGAGCAGAATAGGTGGTGCCACGGATCATGCATTCTTGCACATTAAATTTCGGCTCACCTAAGTGGAAGCTGTTATAGCTCAGCTCAGCACTGCCAGAATAGCTCTTGATCGGGAAGACCGACTTGAACGCAGCTACCAGGCCGTTTTCGTTTAAGGGATCGTTGCTGATGAATTGCTTGTAGGAATCCAGCTGAACTGCAAGCAGATAAGGGGTATCTAAGACCTTAACTCTCTTGCCGAAATCCTTGCGGATACGCTTTTGCTCAGTATACGAGTAGACCATGGATTGTGGGTCCTCAGATTTGATAGGTTAGTAGGCAGATGCCTTCTGCATCTTACTGTCTTATCAGGCACCGAGACCCGAGCGTCCACAGTAAGGGACGATCGGGTCATCAAGATGCGGCCTTGCGGCCGTCAGGCAGAATTGGTGCCAATTCTGCCTGATTGTAGAGCTTAATTAGGCCAGCTCAACCTTAGCGCCAGCGTCTTCGAGGCTCTTCTTTAAGGCTTCAGCTTCTTCCTTCGGTAAGGCTTCCTTGATCTTAGCCGGAGCAGACTCAACTAAGTCCTTAGCCTCCTTCAGGCCCAGACCAGTGGCGGTACGAACGGCCTTAATGACGGCGATCTTGTTAGCGCCGATTTCCTTTAAGGTCACGTCGAACTCGGTCTTCTCTTCAGCAGCAGCAGCACCGGCAGCCGGGCCAGCAACCACAGCGGCAGCAGCAGAAACACCAAACTTCTCTTCCATTGCCTTAACGAGCTCAACCACATCCATAACGCTCATCTGGGCAATTGCGTCAATGATTTCATCCTTAGATAAAGCCATTTTAATTTTCCTTTAAAACTTTGCAGGACCTAAGTCCTATTAAAAACAATCAGTCAATTGATGCTCTAAAAGCTTAAGCAGCAGCGCCGCCTTCAGCCTCGAGCTTATCAGCATAAGCCTTGACAGTACGTGCCAACTTGCCAGCTGCAGCTTCCTTGAGGGTAGCAAGCAGGTGAGCAATGCCTTCCTCGTAGGTAGGCAGAGTAGCTAACACATCAATGTCCTTGCCTTCGTAGAACTTACCCTCGAAGGCCAACGCCTTAACCTGGAACTTATCGTTGGTCTTGGCAAACTCCTTGAAAATGCGAGCAGCGGCGCCCGGATGATCTAAGGACAGACCAATGATGGTCGGGCCCTTGAAGGCATCCTTCATGCACTCGAACTCGGTGCCCTCAACGGCACGGGCGAGCAGAGTGTTGCGCACAATGTGCAGATACACATTGTTTTCGCGGCACTGCTTACGGAGTTTGGTCATCTGCACAACTTCGATGCCGCAAGAATCGGCAACAACAGCTGACACAGCTTTTTTGGCTACTTCGCTGACTTCGGCGACAATCGCCTTCTTGTCTTCGATATTTAATGCCATTTCTAGCAGTGACTCCTGGATTATTCGGCAAGCGCACGCATACCGAACATACACCCTTACGGGTACCTACCGGAAATCAGTCCAAAGGAAAAATCCTTTAGGAGCTGTTCCGCCTGCGCAGGATGATTAAGGATACTTCCCCCTGCGGTCTTTGGTGGGAGAAAGCTCCCGGCCAAAATCTTTTGTAAGGCGCTTTTTGTATCCTAAAAAGCGCCGCTTAACGCTTAAGCCTGAGCAGCAGCGCCGTCAGTCTTTAAGGAAGCCTTATCTACGGTCACGCCGCCGCCCATGGTGGTGGAAACGCAAACCTTCTTGATATAGGTGCCCTTAGCAGCAGCCGGCTTGGCTCTGACGATGGCAGATAATAAAGCGTTTAAGTTATCGGTTAAATCAGCAACCGAGAAGTTAACCTTACCGATGGAAGCCTGAATCACACCGGTCTTGTCATTGCGATAGCGCACCTGACCAGACTTAGCATTCTTCACGGCAGTGGCCACATCACGAGTCACGGTGCCTACCTTCGGGTTTGGCATTAAGCCACGCGGACCTAAGATCTGACCTAACTGACCGACCACGCGCATGGCGTCCGGAGAAGCGATCACGACGTCAAAGTCCATCATGCCCTTCTTCACTTCGGCAGCTAACTCTTCCATGCCTACTAAATCAGCACCGGCTTCCTTAGCCTGCTCAGCTAAAGCGCCCTGGGTGAAGACCGCCACACGAACGGTACGACCATTGCCGTGCGGTAATACGGTGGCACCACGGATGTTCTGATCGGACTTGGTCGGATCGATGCCTAACTGAATGGCAACGTCCACGCTCTCCACGAACTTGGCTTGCGGGCACTTTAATAAGGTCTCAAAGGCCTCGGCAACCGGATACTCACGAGTTCTGTCGATGATGGAACGGATTTCCTTCATGCGCTTGGATAACTTAGCCATGGATTAATCCTCCACCTGAATGCCCATAGAACGGGCAGTACCGCCAATGGAACGGGCAGAAGCTTCTAAGTCTGCACCAGTCATATCAGGCTCCTTGGTCTTAGCAATCTCTAAGAGCTGAGCGTGAGTGATCTTACCGGCAATTTCCTTACCCGGCTTGTGCGAAGCGGACTGAATGCCCACTGCCTTCTTAATTAAGAAGGAGGCCGGAGGGGTCTTGGTAATGAAGGTAAAAGACTTGTCCTGGTAAACGGTAATCACCACCGGAACCGGGGCACCTTTTTCCATCTTGGCAGTCTGGGCGTTAAAGGCCTTGCAGAACTCCATGATGTTCACGCCGTGCTGACCTAAGGCCGGGCCAACCGGAGGAGCAGGATTGGCGCTACCAGCGGCAACCTGCAGCTTGATATAGGCAGTAACTTTCTTTGCCATTTAAAAATTCCTCAAAATTGGGTATTATCGCGCTATGAGCGCTTCCCTCTGACAGTCTTGGACTGCCCTGTGTGTTTTGTACACACAGAAAACCTTACTATTATATCTTAATTTTTCCCGTCTAGATCATCTTTTTGCGCTTTTATGCTATTTTTCTCACACTCTGCCGGCAAAAAATTTAGTAAAGCGCGCTAGCAAGCCATTTAAGGACACTTTTAGCGCTCAGGGACGCCGTATACCGGCCACGGCTGTCTTAATATTTTATTGACCCTACCCCTCCATCAAACCGCTTGCCCTGCCAAACATGCCAAGTCATCTTATCACTGCCCAAGGGAGAGACGCTGGTTTATAGCCCTCTAAAAGGCCTTTACTTGATTTTTAACGGCCATAAGTGACCTACTCCCCACCTTACAGAAGGTGGGGCTTCTTCTTCTCGCTCAAGACACCTGACGGTGCCAGTATCAACGAGCTATCCCCGCAGGCCCTGCGGTTCAACATTGCAATACCTTCCTGCCTGAGATTCGCGCACGCGTTTTTATCGCGGTCATGAACTGCACCACATACGGGACAGATCCATTCTCTTACAGAAAGGTTCTTAACTTCCGGATTTATGTTATGACATGCCGAGCAGCGCTGCGAGCTCGGGAAGTTCCGGCTGACCGTCACCAGTACCTTGCCCTGCTCCTTAAGTTTATAGGCAAGAAACACCCTGAACATCCCAAAGCCGTTGTCCATCACGCTTTTGCCGAAGTGAAGCGCCTGACTCATGGCTCTCAGGTCAATGTCCTCTACCACCACGGCGTCGAAGCAGTCTGCCACCGCACGTGACAGCTTATGCAGACAGTCCTTACGCCGGTTTGCGATTTTTTCATGGAGGGATCCGATGCGATGCCTTTGCTTCCAATAATGACTGGAGCCATACTCCATGTGTGAGAGCTTGCGCTGCTCCCTTTTAAGCTTCTGCTCCATCCGCCGGTACCAGTGAATATCTTCACCTTTAACATCGTATTTGCCAGAGGCTGATACGGCCAAATTCGGCATGCTGTAGTCGAAGTTTTCAATCTTATAGAACTCAGCTACTGGCTTTACTTCTTCCTGCATTACTTCATAGGTCAGAGATGCGTAGAACCTCCCGCTGGCCCGCTCTGTGATGGTGATATGCTTTAATACCCCACCGCCCGGTATGCTGCGGTGCAGTATTATCTTCACCAATCCCAGCTTCGGCAGCTTAAGATAGTTTTCGGTATCACTGACCCGGATGATGCTGATGTTGTTATTTACTGCATTGGTGGTGTAGCTGCGTCTGTCTCTCCCCTTAGCTCTGAATCTGGGCGTCCTGCCACTGGCAAACAGCTTCCTGCACGCCTGATTGACATTTAGCTGTTCATTAGCCAGAGCCAGCGAATCTACTTCTTTTAAGAAACTGTTCTCAGGGTCTTTTTTAAAGTGCGCCGGAGTTGTGTTCCTGAATCTGTCTCCGCCCATCACCTTGTTGGATTGTATGCGTTCGTCCAGTAAATGGTTCCACATCCAGCGGCAGCACCCAAAGGTCTTCCAAATCAAGACCTGCTGCGCAGAGTCAGGATAGATCCTGTACTGCCGGCATTTAATGACTGGAACATGTACCACGATGCTTAATCCATCCCCTGTTTTTCGATATATTCCTTAAGCACCTCTAAGGATGCTCCGCCCGCTGAGATCAGACAATAACTTTTTGACCAAAAATTCTCTTTCCACAAGAGCTGTCTGATTTCAGGAAACCTATTCTTAACCAAACGCGATGAAGCGCTTTTATAGATGTTTATAAACCGTGATAAAGAGGTATCAGGCTGTGCTTTGAACAAAATGTGCACATGATCCTTATCATGCCCCCACTCTTTAAGACCAATCTTATAGTCTGGACAGATGCGGAGAAAAACCTCTTTTAGGAAATTGGAACTTTCATCCGTTATGACTTTACGCCGATATTTTATGACCAGAATCAAATGGTAATTTAGGCTGAATACGGAATGATTGTTATTATCGAGTTTTTCCCTTATTGATCTGTCTATTCTCATATCAAATACTGTACAGAGAATAGAAGAAAAACGCAACATGTCAGGGGGCCATTCATGGGGGTGACTAAAAAGGTCACCCCCGATTTTATGTTCCAGAAACGGTAAAATTTGCAAAACAGAATGTTTCGCAAAATATTTCCTTTTTATTTCAGTTAATTACTTGTAAATTTTAGCTGTTTTTGCTATA
>JAHLFG010000053.1 GCA_018883895.1 Candidatus Anaerobiospirillum merdipullorum | reverse complement strand
TCAGTGCCGGTATTGGCATTAGGATCGGTGGCATTGTCGCTTCCCGATTCATCTTGCACCGTGGTGCTGTCGGCTAAGACATAGTCGGAGATACCGTAGCTGTTGGTGGCGCGATAGACGTCGTCAGGCTTTTCAATGATGGCCGGCGGCACGCTATCCTTGGGTTGCGCGCGTTTGAAGTACTCGGTGAAAATGGGCAGGGCAGTATAGGCACCACCTTCCGAGCCCTTGGTGCGCGAGTAGCCTAAGTCGCGGGCATTATCAAAGCCCACCCAAGCGGTGGCAATGAGATTGGCATTAAAGCCGGTAAACCACGCATCATGCACATCGTTGGTGGTACCGGTTTTGCCATGCAGATCAGTACGTCCGGTATAGCTTGCTGCGCGTGAGCCGGTACCCCAGAAAGGTCCTTGAATACCGCGGCCTCCGTAAATGACCGAGGAGAGCATATCGGCCATGATAAAGGCATGGCCATGGCTTAAGATCTGGGGGTAGGAATTGGGATCGGGCTGCATATTTTCTTTATAGGTCAGCGTAATCGCATTTTCCACCAGATCTGGAGCCTTAGGATCGGCATGCTTGGGGCTAGCCTCATAAATCAAATTATCGCCTTGGTAAATGCGGTCAATTAAATAGGGCTCGAGCAAATAGCCACCATTTAAAAAGGCGCTATAACCGGTGACAGTCTGCAGCGGCGTAAGCTCGACGCTACCTAAGGCCATAGCTTCACTTTGCTGATGCTTGGGCACGTCAATGCCAAATTTCTTTAAGTGCTCCACAAAGTCGCGCACGCCGACCTGACGCATCAGGCGAATGGTGACCACATTTTTGGATTTGGCCAGGCCCTCACGTAGGGTCATGATGCCATCAAAGCGATTGGGGGAATTGGTAGGCTCCCACCAGGTACGTGAACCTGGATCCCAGGTCTTAAGCGGCATATCCCAGAAAGGTGAGTTGACCGCAATGCCCTTGGCCAGCGCAGCTGAATATAAAAATGGCTTGAAGTTTGAGCCGGTTTGGCGTTTGGCCTGCAGGGCACGATTTAACTTAGAGAGCGCAAAGTCATAGCCACCGACCATGGCCGCAATGCCACCGTCATAGGGGTAGAGGGAAATTAAAGCAGCCCCCACTTCCGGCATTTGGGTCAAGATCTCCTTACCCTCTTCGTTGATATAGGTATAGATGATATCGCCTTGCTTTAAGATATCAGAGGGCTTTTTCGGGGCGGGACCTTGATTGCGATCGCCCTTAAAGGCGCGTGCCCAGGAGATGCTCTCCCACGGTAATTGATACTCGCGTCCATCTTTTTTAAAGACCGTAATGGTGCGCGCTTTATCATCAAGGGCACTGACTAAGGCCGGGTGGGCATACTGATAGTCATCGTACTCTTGCAGTAAATCCTTGACATGATCCACACTGATAGTGAAGTCTTTTAAGGTGTGGATATTGGCCGTCGGGCCGCGATAGCCATGGCGGGTGTCATAATCGGTGACCCCTTTGAAAACTGCATAGTTAGCATAATCTTGCAACTTGGAGTCGACGGTGGTGTAAATCTTAATGCCATCGACATAAGCGCTCTCCCCTAGGCGTTCAATGGCAAATTTACGCGCCTCTTCGGCCACATAGGGGGCATTTAAATCAAGCGGGGTGGAGTGATAATAGGTTTTGGCCGGGGCAGCATCGGCAATGTCATATTCTTCTTTGGTAATAAAGCCCAAATCCAGCATGCGCCCGAGCACTAAGTGCCGCCGTGCCTTGGCACGCTCAGGATAGGAGATCGGATTTAAAGTTGACGGGGCTTTGGGCAGACCGGCAATGGTCGCCATTTCCGCTAAGGTCAGGTCGGCCAATTCCTTTCCATAATAGGTTTGTGCGGCCGCGGCCACGCCATAGGAGCGATGACCTAGGGCAATCTTATTTAAATACAGCTCTAAGATTTCATCCTTAGTGAGGACTTGCTCAATACGCCAGGAGATAAAGATCTCTTTGAGCTTACGCTCGATGGTGCGTTCACGGGTTAAAAAGAAGTTACGCGCCACCTGTTGCGTGATGGTACTAGCTCCCTGCGTGGCTTGGGCATTGCTTAAGGCCACCAAGGCAGCACGCAAAATACCGATGGGGTCAATACCGCTATGCTCGTAAAAACGGGTATCTTCAATGGCCAAAAAGGCTTGCTGCAACTTTATGGGAATATCCTTAAGCTCCACCGGGATACGCTTATGTTCACCAAATTCACCGATGAGCTTACCATCGCGGCTGAAGACTTGCATCGGGGTCTCAAAGGAAACATGCTTGAGCTCATCTACATCCGGTAAGTCACCTAGGGCGTGATAATACATTCCCGCCACGGCGCCCCCGCAGAGGGCAATTCCAAACAGACCAGACCAGATGGCGGTACGCAGAAGTTTAAATAACACGACAAGTTCCCTATTGCGTTAATTGAGCGCGGCCCTAAAAAGAGACCGGCGCCGCTTAAAAAAGGTTATATTTTTGACGTTTAATCTGTCTATTTTACCATTCCTTACTGAGCAAAAACTGTTTTCCCCTAAGGGATAGAGTCGCTACAGGCTTGCACTGCAGGCGCTAAATATTGCACTATGCAAGCCAAGATAGCGTAAGCTAGATAACTTAGGCTGCAGATAGCAAAGTGATTTAAGGTGCAGGAGATCAAGATGTGCGCACAACAAAAGGCGCGTCCTTTAGTCTTAGTAGGGCCGATGGGCAGTGGTAAAAGTACTCTAGGTAAGGCTTTGGCACAGGCGCTAGAGGTGCCCTTTTTAGATTTAGATGAAAAGATTGTGCAAGACAATGCCATGAGCATCCCCGATATCTTTGCGCGTTTTGGTGAAGATGATTTTCGGCGCCGTGAACACGCGGCTTTGGCCGATGCTCTCACGCACTTTAATGGGGTTATTGCCTCCGGTGGGGGCATTATTAAGTTAGCTGCCAACCGTGAGCTGCTTAAAACTAAGGCACGGACCATTTACCTGAATTGTACGGTGGATGTGCAATATGCCCGCACGTTAAATGACAGCAATCGGCCGATGATCAAGCAAGATGATGCCTATGCTAGTTTGGCACAGCTCTTTTCACAGCGTGATCCGCTCTATCGTGAGGTGGCAAGCTTTAGCGTCGATACCGGAGCGCATGATATTGCAGCGTGCATCGCTAAGATTAAGACTTTTTTGGCCGCCTAAATGCGCTATGCTTAAGAGATAGCAATCAAGCTTTAAGGATAAGATATGCAACACACGCTAGAGGTGGAGCTTAAAGAGCGCTCCTATCCGATTGTAATTGGTGAAAATTTACCTTGTGGCAGCATCGCCCGTCAGGCTTTGCCTCAGGTAACTGAGCTGATGGTGGTGACCAATGACACCGTGGCTCCGTTGTATTTGCAAAAGACCGTTGAGGAGCTAGAGCAGGCCGCCTTTACCGTGCATACGGTCATTTTGCGCGACGGCGAGGCCTACAAGACCGTTGACTCCTATATGCAGATTATGACGGCTTTAATTGAGGCCAATTTAGGGCGTGATTGTGCGCTGTTGGCCTTAGGCGGTGGCGTGGT
Organism: Candidatus Anaerobiospirillum merdipullorum; assembly: GCA_018883895.1. GTDB lineage: Bacteria > Pseudomonadota > Gammaproteobacteria > Enterobacterales > Succinivibrionaceae > Avisuccinivibrio > Avisuccinivibrio merdipullorum. The sequence continues at coordinate 2,571 of JAHLFG010000053.1, read as the reverse complement.
TGGCGATATGACCGGCTTTGCGGCAGCCACTTTCAATCGCGGCGTGCCCTATGTACAAATGCCGACGACTTTACTTGCCATGGTCGATTCCTCGGTGGGCGGTAAAACGGCGATTAATCATCCCTTGGGCAAAAATCTTATCGGAGCTTTCTATCAGCCCAAAGCGGTATGCGCTGACTTAGCTACCTTAGATACCCTCCCGCCGCGCGAGGTGGCAGCCGGCATGGGCGAGGTGATTAAGTATGGCATCTTGTACGATGAGGCCTTTTTCACCAAGCTGGAGACGCATGCCAAGTTAGACACCATTACCGCCGACAAAGTAGCTTTAGGTAAAATGGTGGAGCGTTGCTGTGCCATTAAGGCTGAAGTGGTGGCGCAAGATGAGCGTGAAAAAGGTATTCGCGCGTGGCTTAACTTAGGGCATACCTTTGGCCATGCACTGGAGGCTTATTTAGGCTTTGGCACGTGGCTTCATGGTGAGGCGGTAGGACTTGGTTTGGTGTTAGCCTCTTATTTAAGTGTTAAGCGCGGCTTAATGACGCCGGTGCAATATCAGCGGGTGTTTAATTTAGTTAAGGCCTTTAAGCTGCCCACGCAGATCCCGGAGGCGATGCAAGCTACAGACTTCTTACATGCCATGCGCCATGACAAAAAGGTCAAGGGCGGGGTGATCCGTTATGTCTTGCCGCTGGGGATCGGGCGCTGCCAGGTCTTTGCCGATGTCAGCGATGACGAGGTAAGTACCATGTTAACGGCCTATAAGGCCAGCAAGGGGCAACTGTGAGTGTGGGATTGCTGGTAGATTTGCCCACGCAGCAAAAGCTGTGTGCCAAGCTTGAGTCTATCTTAAATAAGGAGGATGCTTTTATCCTCCTTTGCGGGGCGGCAGGCTCAGGGCGTACTACGTTGCTTGAGTCCTTAGGCGAGGCGGTGGAGCTTTGCCGGCAGACCGTCTTTCTCCCCGGATCTTCGGCGCTTACGTTAACACAGTTGCGCGATAGCTTTGTAAGCCAAGCTCTTCCGGGCAAAACGATAGATTTAACGCAAAACTTAAGTGCCACGCTCACGGCTCAAGCACTTGAGGGGGTAGCTCCCCTTTTAGTGCTCCTTGATGATGCGCATCAGCTCAACCCCGACTTCGTGCAAGAATTATGCGCGCTTTATGCCACGTGGGCTGGGCAACAGAAATTGTCGCTGGTGCTCAGTGCCGATGAGGACTTTGCCCGTCAATTTAACGCCCAAAGCCATACCTTTGCGGTGCACACGGAGCAGATAGCGCCTTTAAGTGCTAAGGAAGCCTTAAGTTTCTGTCGGCAGTTATGTGACAATAATGGCATGCGCGCTGTTTATAATAGTCAAGAGTCGCAGCTGCCGCAGGCGCTTGCTTTACTGCATGGTAATGTGGGTGAAATCGTCAAATATACAGGATCACTTATGGCCAAACCGCACTCTATGTCCGCCCCCAATTCTTCGGCAACCACACCCCATAAAAAACGTGGCAAAACGGGGATGGTCCTTATCTGCCTGTTAATTATCCTGGCGCTGTTGGGCGCATGGTGGTTGAATTTTGGTAAGACAGAAAACGCAACTCCCGATGAGCTCAAGCAAGTCCATGCCACTGGCAGTAGCACGCCTGCACAGGATGCAGTAGTGATTGATGAGGGGGCCTTAAATGCAGCGGTGCCAGAGGGCATTGAAGCGCAAACCCCGCCACCTATCACCCAAAAGAGCATTACGCTCTCAGGCGAGGAATTACATAAAATTGAACAGGCCGGAGCTAAGTCACCGGCACTTGAAAGCGTAGCACCGCCGCATACGTCAACTCCTTTACCAAAAAGCTCTGCAGATCTTCCGGCAACTAAGGCTACCGATCTTGCCCCCGTAAAACCACAGCAAGAAGCCCTGGCGCCGTCAGCTACGGAGGGTGTGGTAACGAGTGCAGCGCCTGCAAAGGCTGAGGGCCATCCCACCGCACAAGTAAGCACCATGGAAAAAGTCACTTCAGCAAAAAGCTCTCAGAGAACAATTACTAAGAGTAATAGCACTGCCACCTCTACCTCTACGACAACTCCGGCCATGCAAGAGCCTGCTGTCACTTCAAGTGCCAGTGCGCCTAAACCTGCTCATTCTCAAGCGGAAGTATCCGGGACCAAAAGCGTAAGCTCTGCGCCCCAGCCTGGAAAAGAAACGGTTTTAAAGCCTGAAAACGTGCCCTTTAGCGGGCGGGCGATACCGGGTGGCAGTAGTGAATTGCAGTATAAGAATGATGCCCACTATACCGTACAAATAGTGGCGGCCACCCAGCGTGAGCGCGTGGTCGAGATATCGGCGGCTGTCACCGATCGCTATTGGATTTATACCATGGAGCACGAGGGTAGACCTATCTATGTGCTGATTATGGGCGAATACCCCAGTCGTGAGGCGGCCATCGATGCGGCCTTGCATTTACCCGGGTTTTTGCGCGCCGCGCGCCCCTTTGCCAAGAGTTTTGCCACCGTTAAGGCTGAAATGGTGACCCCTTAAGGAGAGAATTATGGCGACCAAATATCAATTTGCAGGCTCTATTCTGTC
>JAHLFG010000005.1 GCA_018883895.1 Candidatus Anaerobiospirillum merdipullorum | reverse complement strand
GCTAATTCTCGTGCTCAGCGCTCCACTCAATCTTCAGCGCACTCTTTTGCCGATAAAGACACTGCGATCTATCAAAATATAAACGATTTGTATATTCCGCAGCCTGCGCAGATGACCGCGCCGTATGACAGTTTGCTAAGCCTGGAGTGTCAAATATTTTTTAACAATAGATAGCCATTCATCTCCACCTTACAGAAGGTGGAGACTTCTGGCTATCTATTGTTAAAAGATCACAAAGCCTCTGAGCTCAGGCGCGTCTTAGGCGCTCCGGCGCCTGATTGCCGGGTGCTCTTTGTCGATGATAAGCCTGAGTTTTTCACCACTTATTGTGCAGAGCATCAGTTAGAGCGGGCTAGTTGTTGGGTTTATGCGCGGCATCTTTTGCTGGAGGGCTGTAGCTTACTTACTATCAATATTTATCGCTCCTTACTGTTGTCCTTTGGCTATAACGGCTTGGTGCCGGCACTAGATAAACTCTTTGGGGATGTTAGTGGCATGCCGCGGGTGGAGATGGAGAAATTAAGTATCTGTGCTCTACATTGCATTAATGAGCTTTTAGCTCACGAACGTGCCGATATTTTATATAGGGATAATAAGCGCCGTTTCCGTATTTCCAGAGGGATTATTTCCAGTTATATTGTGGATGATTTGCGTTGCGTCTTACGAGCCAGGGCCGATAAATGTTGTCAGCAAGATGAGGATGGCACCTATCAGGCAAATAAAGATAATCAGCTTGGCAAGGCCGTAGCTTATATCCTAAATAATTGGTCTGCGCTGACGGTCTTTATCGATGATCTGAATATCCCGCCCCTGAATGTAAACAGTGAGTTGGCTGCCGCCGAGTATGGCAAGTTAAACCTCGTGCATAAGGTGCCGCATAATTACCACAGCGCGACTTGCTTGTCCTACTTCCTCACCGTGGGGCGTAGCTGTTGGAGCAATCATGTGAATGCCTATGACTATATTTGCTGGGTCTTTAATGAGCTGTGCGAGCGTTATGCTAAGCAACACCCCGAGGGGAAGTTGGAGTTTAAGGATAAGATGCGCCTTAGCGGTAAGCAATTGACGCCTGCCTTAAAGCAAAAATACGCCGCACGCTTACAAACAGATCGCGCCGGGCAAGAGTATGTCATCTTAGATGCCTTTGACGAGGAATTTGTCGGCATGTTTGATGATCTTGATCTTACTGGGCTTAGTAATTTTGATTACAAGAAGCTCTGTATTCGCCAGCAACAAAACTACTTAGTTAGCCAAAAACTTAATAAAGAACCTTAAGGGGCAGATGATTTCTTGGATGAAGATTTAGCGCAGGACTTATACCCCGCATCTGCGCTCAAAAAAGCTCCACCCTTGCCCTCCCGCAAAAAGGGAGGGATAGCTATATCATTTCCTGCTCTGGGCTCTCCCTTAGTTTAAGGTAGGCAAGTTGCCGTAAGCCAACATTCCGTAAACGTTTGCGAATTTGCAGACTGTCCTGATTGTTGATGTGCGCGTGCACATCAATTATTAAACGGCGTAAGGCAGTGGCTAGATTTATTTTTTGCAGATCAAGTTACGTCCATAAAGACGGATTAAAGAGAAAAAATATGGCCGCTTCAAAGGCTTAAAAAACTTGATCTAGATCGGATTTTTACGTCATTTCGTCTTAGAAATAGCGTGCCAGTTCACATTTTTGACAATCTGAGCTTCTAGATTTGCGCGATTAAAGTTACATTGCAAGCATCGTAAACGTTTGTTTATGTTTTTGTGAGAAGAGGTAAGGATTGTCATGAAGATTTCCAAAACTTTATTAGCCTTAGGTCTTGGTGCCGTTTTAGCATCAACTTCCATGTTTGCTCAGGCAGATGACAAGGTTGTCATCGGCTTCTCCCAGATCGGTGCAGAGTCCGAGTGGCGTACCGCTAACACCAACGACGTTAAGGCCGCTGCTGAAGAGATGGGCATTGAACTGAAGTTCTCTGACGCTCAGCAGAAGCAGGAAAACCAGATTAAAGCTATCCGCACCTTCATTGCTCAGAAGGTTGACTTAATCGGCTTCGTACCTATCGTCGAGACCGGCTGGGACAACATTCTGCGTGAAGCCAAGCGCGCCAAGATCCCGGTAGTGATTATGGACCGTGACCTGAAGGTAGCCGACGATTCGCTCTATGTGGCCAAGATTGGTACCAACTCCTACGAGGAAGGTGTTAAGGCCTTCAACTGGATTGACGAGTACTGCACTAAGAACAACGTCAAGCCGCGCAATGGTGGCTCTACCATTAACATCGCCATCTTAGAGGGCACCGTGGGTGCTTCCGCTGCTACCGGCCGTGGCCATGGCTTCAATGACGCCTTAGCTAAGAGCCCGAACAAGGATAAGTACAAGATCATCGCCTCCCAGACTGGTGACTTCACTCGTGCCAAGGGCCAGGAAGTGATGGAGTCTTACTTAAAGTCCTTCGGTGGTGACATCGACGTGCTGTTCTCCCAGAACGACGACATGGCTTTAGGTGCTATTCAGGCTATCGAAGCTGCCGGCCTCAAGCCGGGCAAGGACATCATCATCGTTGGTTGCGATGCTGTGAAGGGCATGTTCCAGGCGATGATCGACGGCAAGGCTAACTGCACCATCGAGTGCAACCCGCTGCAGGGCAAGATCTTCTTCGAGACCGCTCTTAAGGTCTTAAAGGGTGAGCCGGTTGAGAAGCAGGTTTACGTAGAAGAGGGTGTGTTCCCGGCAGAGACTGCTGCTGAAATCTTCCCGACCCGCAAGTACTAATTTAGAGTACTAGGGAAAGATGTCCACCGCGTCCACATTGGCGGGTGGACATTTTTTTCAAAAGGCGGCCTTGCGCTGCAAGAAAATAAGTTAAGGATGGGACCCATGCAAGAAAAGAATGATGATTACATTCTGCACATGAAAAACATTGACATGTTTTTCCCCGGGGTCAAGGCGCTTAAGGATGCGACTTTCAACTTAAAGAAAGGCGAAATCCATTCCCTGATGGGTGAAAACGGCGCTGGCAAATCGACCTTGGTGAAAGTGCTGACAGGTGTATATCAAAAAACCAACGGCACCATTGAATATGATGGTCGCAATATTGAGCCGAAGACTCCGCTTGAAAGCCAGCAAATTGGTATTTCCACGGTGTATCAGGAAGTGAACCTGTGCGCCAACTTAACCGTGGCGGAAAATATTTACATCGGCCGTGAGCCGCGTGGCAAGTTAGGCCAGATTGACTGGATGACGATGAATGCCAAGGCCAAGAAGCTGCTACACGAGGAAATGGGCATTGATATCGATGTCACCAAGGTGTTGAATTTCTATCCGGTGGCCATGCAGCAGATGATCGCCATTGCCCGTGCGGTGGACACCAAGTGCCGTATCTTAATCTTAGACGAGCCGACTTCGTCCCTGTCAGATAAAGAAACTGAGCGTCTGTTTGCCATTATGCGCAAGTTAAAGGCGCAGGGCATTTCCATTATCTTTATTTCCCACTTCCTCGAGCAGATTTACACCATTTGCGATCGCGTGACGATTTTACGTGATGGTGTTTATGTCGGTGAGTACGACTTAAAAGATCTGCCGCGCATTCAGTTAATTTCCAAGATGATGGGTAAGGAAGTGCGCGAGGATGACATTGAGGCCAATGTCGATAAGTCCGTGCCTGAAGATAAGAATGTTATCTCCTTTGACCATGTTACCGTCCCGGGCAAGGTTAAAGATCTCACTATGAATATTAAGAAAGGTGAGGTCATTGGCCTTGGTGGTCTGTTAGGCTCTGGTCGTACCGAAATTGCTGAAACCATGTTCGGTATTATGCTCAAGTCAAGCGGCACCATTAAGATTGATGATACTGAAGTGTCGGTCAAATCCCCGATGGACATGATGATGAAGCGCATTGCCTTCTGCCCGGAAGATCGTAAGGTGCAAGGCATTATTGGCGATTTGTCCGTGCGTGAAAACATCATTCTGGCGATGCAAGCTAAAGCCGGTATGTTCAAGCATATGCCGCGCGCCAAGCAAAATGAGCTGGCCGATTACTACATCAAGCTCTTGCGCATTAAGGTGTCAGATAGAGAGCAATTAATTAAGAACCTCTCTGGTGGTAATCAGCAAAAGGTAATTATTGCCCGTTGGCTGGCTACTGAACCTAACCTTTTAATCTTAGACGAGCCGACCCGCGGTATTGACGTGGGCACCAAGACTGAAATTGAGGCCTTGGCGGTGAAGCTTGCCAAAGAAAACCGCATGTCAGTGGTCTTTATTTCAGGTGAGATGGGCGAAATGGTGAGAACCTGCTCGCGTGTCCTCATCATCCGTGACCACGAAAAGATAACTGAGCTCAATGGCGAGGAAATCTCGACCGCTCATATCATGCAGGCTATCGCAGGAGATTATCATGGACATGCTTAAGAAATTTTCGCACAGCTCCTTAGCGTTACCGCTCACCGCGTTAGCGATCTTGTTGCTGTTCAACGCCATCTTCGTAGATGACTTCTTTAAGATCCAAGTCATGGAAAACGGCAACCTGTATGGTCGCCCGATTGACATTCTGTACCGCGCCAGCTCGCTTATCATTCTGTCCTTAGGTATGACCTTTGTTATTGCTACCGGTGGTGTCGATATTTCCGTAGGCGCCGTGGTGGCAATTTCAGCTGCTACCTGCTGCTTAATGTTAGGCGGCGATATTTCCGGCGTGCCGGAGCATCCGTTCATCATTGCCATTTTGGCTGCTTTGTGTGCCGGTATTATTTCAGGTATTTGGAATGGTACCTTGGTGGCAAAGTTTAAGATTCAGGCCATGGTGGCAACCTTGATCTTAATGACGGCCGGTCGTGGTATTGCCATGTTGCTGACTGACGGTCAGATTATCACCGTGTACTACAAGCCATTTAGCTATATCGGTGGTACTATCCCGGGCCTGATGCTGCCGACGGCAATGTTAATTGCCCTGTGCATGGTGCTTTTGGTTATTTTCCTAGATAAGAAGACCAGCCTTGGCCTCATGATTCAGTCGGTGGGTATTAATCAGACTGCCAGCCGTTATGCCGGTGTGAAGGTAACTGCCGTGTTATTTGCGGTGTATATCTTCTCTGGCTTCTGTGCCGGTACCGCAGGCTTGATTGAAAGCTCGCTCATTCGTGCTGCTGACGCCAACAACGCCGGTCTTAATATGGAAATGGACGCCATCTTGGCCGTAACCTTGGGCGGTACCTTAATGGTGGGCGGTCGCTACTATATCGGCGGTACCATCATCGGCGCCATCACCATTCAGACCTTAACTACTACCATGTATGCTGTCGGTGTTTCCTCAGACCGTCTGCCGGCCATTAAGGCTATTGTGATTCTGCTGATTATTACCATTCAGTCTGAGCGCTTTAAGCAGATGTTCCGCGAGTGGCGTATGAAGAGAGCAGATCAAGTTGCTAAGGAGTCTAGCCATGCGTAAATTTTTAAGTAACTTAGTAGCTTCGCCGATGTTCTCTTTCTATATCACCGGCTTGCTATTTATCATCCTGTTTGGCTTTGGTTCAGTCTCGTTTGAAGGCTTCTTTAGCCCGCAGGTGTTCTTAAACCTCTTTATTGATAACGCCCCGCTCATTATTGTGACGGTGGGTATTACCTTCGCTATTTTGTCCGGCGGCGGTGGTATTGACCTGTCAGTGGGCGCCGTGGTGGCCTTAAGCTGCATGACCTTAGCCGTCTTAATGCGCGATACCACTTTAAGTCCGTATCTGTGCATGGCTTTAGTCCTGTGCATCGGCGTGGTGGTAGGCCTGATTAATGGCTTCTTCATCACCTTCTTCAAGTTACAGCCCTTCATCGTCACCTTAGGTACGATGTTCCTCTGCCGTGGCTTGACTGCCATGCTGTCGCGCGACTCCGTGGCCATCTCCAATGAAGAATATGGCAACTTAGCCTTCGTCTCCTTTGAGATTGGTGATTGCTTCTTATCCTTAGGTGCCGTGATTGCCATCATCGTAGTGGTGATTGCAACCATCGTGTTACGCTACACCTCCTTTGGCCGTGGCGTGTACGCTATCGGTGGTAATGAGCAATCTGCCCGCTTAATGGGCTTGCGCGTTGACCGCATTCGCCTCTTGGTGTATGTCATCTCCGGCTTCTGCGCCGCTTTAGGCGGTATCGTCTACTCCTGGATCATGCTCTCGGGCTATACCTTACATGGTTTAGGTATGGAAATGGACGCCATTGCCTCCTCCGTTATCGGTGGTACCCAATTGATGGGTGGCGTGGCCTTCATTCCGGGCACTGTGCTGGGTGTGATGATTCAGGGTACCATCCTGACCATCATCTCCTTCCAAGGTACCTTATCGGCCTGGTGGACGAAGATCGTCGTCGGTATTCTGTTGTGCCTCTTTATTGTGATGCAGGCTGTGGTAACCGCACATCGCAATAAGTTGATGAACCTCAAGGCAGAACGTACCGGCCTGAAAGCAGCCAAGAAAAAGTAACTTTTAATTAAGGCTCACGTAAGTCGCGTGAGCCTTTTTTCGGGGGAAAGGTGCCGCTTTATAGTGGCAAAGACCGGCGCAGAAAGTGCGCTACTATTTAACCCACAATTGAAATTGAAAGGATAGCTTTATGACTTTAGATTTAAGCAAGTGCAGCCTTGGTATTGAATTAGGCTCCACCCGCATCAAGGCCGTGTTAATTGATGATAAGCACATGCCGATTGCTCAAGGTAGCCACGAGTGGGAAAACCAACTCGTTGACGGGATCTGGACTTATTCTTTAGAGGATGTCTGGGCCGGGGTGCAAGATTGCTATCGTGATTTAGTGGCCGATGTACAGGCTAAGTTTAATACTCAAATTACCACCTTAGGTGCCATTGGCTTCTCGGCCATGATGCACGGTTATCTGGCCTTTGATAAGGATGATAAGCTCTTAGTGCCGTTCCGCACCTGGCGTAATACCATTACCCGTAAGGCCTCTGAAGAGCTTACTGAGAAGTTTAATTTCAATATTCCGGAGCGTTGGAGTATTGCCCACTTCTATCAGTGCATGCTGGCCAAGGAGCCGCATGTAGGTCAAGTGGCCTTCTTTACTACTTTGGCAGGTTACATTCACTACAAGCTCACCGGTTGCAAGGTCTTGGGCGTGGGTGATGCCGCTGGTATGTTCCCGATTGATTCCACCACCGGTGATTACGACAGCAAGATGCTGGAGCAATTTAACGCCATTGCCAAGGAGCATGGCTATGAGGTCAGCGTTAAGGATTTAATGCCTAAAGTCCTGTGCGCTGGTGAAGATGCCGGTAAATTGACTGCTGAAGGTGCCAAGTTACTTGATCCGACCGGTACCTTACAGGCAGGGATCCCGCTGTGCCCGCCGGAAGGTGATGCCGGTACTGGCATGGTAGCTACCAATTCTGTGGCTGTGCGCACTGGTAATGTGTCAGCCGGTACTTCCATCTTTGCGATGATCGTGCTGGAGCGTTCTTTGGCTAAATTGCACCGCGAGCTTGATATGGTCACCACCCCGGATGGCTTGCCGGTTGCCATGGTCCATGCCAATAACTGCACCTCCGACTTAAATGCCTGGGTGGGCCTCTTTGCTGAATTTGCTGACAAGATTGGCGCCAAGATTTCGACCAACGATCTCTATGGTGTGCTCTATCGCAATGCCTTAACCGGCGCCAATGATTGTGGCGGCTTAATGTCCTATGGCTATTATTCAGGTGAGTTCATCACCGGCCTGGAAGAAGGTCGTCCGCTCTTTATGCGCAAGCCCGATGCCGATTTCACCTTGGCAAACTTCATGCGCACACATCTGTACTCGGCCTTAGGTGCCTTAAAGATCGGTATGGACATCCTCATTAATGAGGAAAAGGTGGGCCTGGATAAGCTCTTAGGTCACGGTGGTTTGTTTAAGACCAAGGGCGTGGGCCAGAAGATCATGGCCGATGCGATGAATGCTCCGGTTTCCGTGATGGAAACTGCTGGTGAAGGTGGCGCTTGGGGTATTGCCTTGCTCGCAGCTTACGAAATTAACAAGCAGCCGGGCCAGAGCTTGCCTGATTACCTGAACAACGAGGTCTTCAAGGACAGCAAGGGTAGCACCATCGATCCGACCCCTGAAGATGTAGCGGGTTTTGAGCGCTTCATGGAAGGCTATAAGGCCGGCCTTGCGGCTGAAAAGGCAGCTGCAGCTGAGTACAAGTAGCTAAAACATTTCCCATCCACCGCTCCTGCATTTTAAATTTTTTTCGCAGGAGCGTTTTTCCATGATGTATAAGCGCTCTGACGCGTTAACATAGTAGACGTCAACTTAGAAGAGAGGAACATGCAATGAAACTGCAACATGTTTTAGCTTCGGCGGCTTTAATCAGTGCGGCGCTGTGTGGTAGCGTACAGGCAGCTCAAGATAGAGCCAATATTTTCTACTATTCTTTAAACGATTCCTTCGTCAATCAATTTTCAGTACAAGTGCGTGAATCTGCCGCCGCTTGGGATATGAAACTTGCCGAGTATGATGCCGGCGATGATCTGGCAAAGCAGCTAACTCAAGTGCAGACTGCACTGTCGCAAAATCGCAACCCGCTCATCGTCAATCCGGTGGATGCCTTAAATGGTGAGGCTGTATTGCGTAATGCCAAGCGTGCGCACGTGCCGGTAATTTTCTTTAACCGTAAACCCTCTGATAAGGTGATGGCCTCCTATGACGATGCTTGGTACGTGGGCACCGATCCTGCACAGGCCGGACGCTATCAGGCAGAGATCTTAATTGATTACTTAGCCGCCCACCCTGAGGCCGATAAGAATGGCAATGGGCAGATTGAATATGTGCTCATCAAGGGCGAAGCGACCCATCAGGATACCCAACAGCGTACCAATACCTTTATTCGTACCATGATGGATGCTGGGGTGGCCGGTGAGCCTTTGTATACTGGTAATGCCGATTGGTCTTATACCAAGGCCCTTAACATGATGAAGGAAGTCTTATTTACCCATAAGATAAATGAGATTGAAGCCATCATTTGCAATAATGACTCCATGGCCTTAGGCGTGCTCAATGAGTTGCAGGCCCATGGTTACAATAGCGGCGATACCTCCAAGTTCATTCCGCTCATTGGCATTGATGCACTGCCGCAAGCCATTGAAGCGATTTCACGCAATCAGATGGTCGGTACGGTGTTAAATGACAGCCGTTCTTTGGCTGAAATCTGCATCAAGATTGCCAAGGCTTACTGTGAGGATAAGCCGGTGACGGAAGATTTAATCGGTTTACCGATTGAGAACCGTCAAATTGAAATTCCGTATGTCAAATACTCCATGTAAGGTTTTATAACCCTCAATTGCGGCATTGCCGTCAAGGATGAAAACGATGTTAGAAGAGTTAAAGAATGAGGTCTTTAAGGCCAATTTAGAGTTACCGCAACGCGGCTTAGTTACCTATACCTGGGGTAACGTTTCCGGTATTGATCGTGATGCCGGTTTAGTGGTGATCAAGCCTTCCGGGGTGGACTATGAGACTATGACCGCCAATGACATGGTGGTGATTGATCTTAAGACCGGTGAAAAGGTCGAAGGTGCGCTCAATCCTTCAACCGATACTCCGACCCACTTAGAGCTCTATCGCGCCTGCGAAGACATCATGGGTATTGTCCACACCCACTCGCGCTATGCCGCTTCCTGGGCTCAGGCTGGCATGGATATCCCGGCTTTAGGTACCACCGGTGCTGACTACTTCTATGGCCCGGTTCCGTGCACGCGCATGATGACCGATGAGGAAATCAACGGCGCCTATGAGGCTGAGACCGGTAAGGTGATCGTCGAGACCTTTGCCAAGCGTGGCGTGAAGATGAAGGACGTGCCGGCGGTGATCGTGCACTCGCATGGTCCGTTTACCTGGGGCACTTCCCCGGCCAACGCCGTCTACAATGCTGTGGTGCTGGAAGAAGTCGCCTTCATGGCCTTCCACAGCGTAATGTTACGCGGTGGCAAGATTGAGCCGATGCAGCAGACTCTGCTGGATAAGCACTATTTAAGAAAGCACGGCGCGCATGCCTACTATGGTCAGGGCAATAGCCACTGATAAGTAATCCGTTTTAAGGGTTGATGACAAGTTAAACGCCGCAGTCTTAAGTCTAAGGCTGCGGTTTTATTTTTCTTAGAAGGTGAGGTTTTTTTGCGCTCAAAGCGCGCTATAGTGGGGACGGATTATCATGTAAGTTAAATAAATTTTAAGGAAAAGTGTATGCAGTCAGCTGAAAACTTAGCGCAACAACTGCAAGATTATTGCCTGGCACGTAAACTTAAAGTCACTTGCGCCGAGTCTTGTACCGGCGGTTTGATTGCCGCCACGATTACGGCCATTCCCGGTAGCTCCGGATACTTTGAACGAAGCTTTGTTACCTATTGCAATGCGGCCAAACATGAGCTGTTGGGGGTTGAGGAAAGAGTGTTGGTCACGGTGGGGGCGGTAAGTGAGCAAACGGCCAAGCAAATGGCACAGGGGGCGCTGATGGCAGCTAAGGCCGATATGGCCGTCGGCGTGACTGGTATTGCCGGGCCGGATGGTGGTAGTGCCTTAAAGCCGGTGGGCACGGTTTGGATTGGCTGGTGTGTCCGCGGTCAAGAGCCTTTTGCGCGCTGTTTTCACTTTAAAGGCAACCGGGCTGAAGTCCGCGCGCAAAGCGTGGAGCAGGCTTTGATGGGACTTATATCTTGTGCTAAGCTTGCTTGACTGATAGAATAGACTTAAATAATAAAACATTCACTTAGATTGCACCTCATAATTATTATTCACAAATGCTCATAAAGAGTTATATACTACTATATATCACGATGAGCAAATAAGGCGGAGTTTTTTATGGTAGAACGCGCAAAGGGCAAGAAAGAAGAGGCCGGTAGCTCCAAGTTGGTGTCGAATTTAACCACCGATCCCAAAAAGCAAAAGGCTTTGGAAGCTGCGATGGAGCAAATTGAGCGCCAATTTGGTAAGGGCGCCATCATGCGTTTGGGTCAAAGCGAGCTTGAGGATATTGAAGCCATTTCCACCGGCTCGTTATCGCTTGATATAGCCTTAGGCATTGGCGGTTTGCCGATGGGGCGCATTATTGAAATCTATGGCCCGGAGTCATCTGGTAAGACCACCTTAACTTTGGAGTTAATCGCGCAGGCGCAGAAAAAGGGTAAGGTCTGTGCCTTCATCGACGCTGAGCATGCCTTAGACCCGATTTATGCCAAGAAATTGGGTGTCAAGATTGAGGATGTGTTAATTGCCCAGCCCGATACCGGTGAGCAGGCCCTTGATATTTGTGAGAGCCTGGTGCGCTCGGGGGGCGTGGACGTAGTGGTCATCGACTCGGTGGCCGCTTTAGTTCCCAAGGCTGAAATTGAAGGCGATATGGGCGATAACCATGTCGGTCTGCAGGCGCGCTTAATGTCGCAGGCTTTACGTAAGCTTACCGGCATTATTAAGCAGGCCAATTGCATGGTGGTCTTCATTAATCAGCTGCGTATGAAGATTGGCGTGATGTTTGGCAATCCGGAAACTACTACCGGTGGTAATGCGTTAAAGTATTATGCCTCGGTGCGTTTGGATATCCGTAAGGCCAATGTCATCAAGGAAAAAGATCAGCCCATTGGCAATGAAACCCGGGTTAAGGTGGTCAAGAATAAGGTGGCTCCGCCGTTTAAGCAAGCTAACTTCCAGATCCTCTTTAACTATGGTATTGCCAAGAATGGCGAGTTGCTTGATTTAGGTGTCACTAGTCGGGTGGTTGATAAGACCGGGGCCTGGTTTGCCTACAATGGCACTAAGCTGGGGCAGGGCAAGGTCAATGCCATGCGCTACTTAGATGAGCATCCGGAGGTGGCCGATGAAATTGAGGCCAAGATCCGCGCTTACTTTAAGGAGCAAACGGACTATGCCGATACCGTCGATATTGGTGCACCGGCATCCACTCCGGCCACGCCTGATATGGCTGACTTGCCGGATCTTGATGAAAGTGAGCTCATTACCGCCATTCCTGAAGATCTGTAAATGGTAGTGCGCGCTAAAGTAAAGCAAGATGATGTAGCCAAAGCCTTAAACCTCGCGCTCCGTTGCTTGACGGCGCGCGAGTACACTAAGGTGGAATTAACCACGCGCTTGAACCGCAATTTCACTGCCAGCGCCACGCAACAGGCGGTGGAAAAATGTGTGGCTGAAGGCTGGCAGAGCGATGAGCGCTATGCCGATATGCTCTTGCGTCATTGTCTTGCGGCAGGCTACGGGCCGCTTAAATTTAAATTTGATGCCAAACGCAAGGGCCTTAGGGATGATTTAATTAAGACTACCTGTGAGGGGGCGGCGTGGACGGAGGCGGCCTGTGCCCTGTTACAGCGGCGCTGTGATGATCCTGCTTCCTTAGATTACCTTAGTAAACAAAAGCTTTTAGCTTTATTGGCGCGACGAGGTTTTTCCGGTGCACAAGCACTTAGCGCGCTCAATTTTCTGTGCTCAAGCGCCGATAACGGGCTATAATTCCAGCCTATTGTGACAACGCTTACTGGCCACACCAGCAAGGGATAATAATATGTACATGACAACCGACGAGATACGTTCTAAGTATCTTGAATTTTTTAAGCAGCACGGACATACGGTGGTACGTTCAAGCTCATTGGTACCGCACAATGATCCGACCTTGCTGTTTACTAATGCCGGCATGAATCAGTTTAAGGATGTGTACCTTGGTAAAGAGACCCGTCCTTATCTGAGAGCTACCACCGCACAAAAATGCGTGCGTGCCGGCGGCAAGCAGAATGACCTGGATAACGTAGGTTATACTGCGCGCCACCACACTTTCTTTGAAATGCTGGGCAATTTCAGCTTTGGCGATTATTTCAAGAAAGAAGCTATCTATTATGCTTGGACTTTATTAACCGAGGGCTACAAACTGCCCAAAGAGTCCTTAATGGTGACGGTCTATGCCGATGATGATGAAGCCTATAACATTTGGCACGATGTCATCGGTCTGCCTGCTGAAAAGATTGTGCGCATTGGCGACAATAAGGGTGGCAAATACAATTCCGATAACTTCTGGCAGATGGGCGATACCGGCCCGTGCGGTCCGTGCTCGGAGATTTTCTACGACCATGGTCCGGAAATTTGGGGCGGCCCTCCGGGATCAGCTGAAGAAGACGGCGATCGTTTCATTGAAATTTGGAACATCGTGTTTATGCAATACAACCGTCAGGCTGACGGTACCTTTGAGCCTTTGGCCAAGCCGATGATCGACAATGGCTTAGGTTTAGAGCGTATTGCAGCCGTGTTGCAGGGCGTGCACTCCAATTACGATATCGATCTGTTCCGCGATTTAATTAAGTTCGTCGCTGACACCTTAGGGGTTACCGATCTGTCCTTAAAGTCGCTGCGCGTGATTGCCGATCACATTAGATCATGCTCCTTCTTAATTGCCGATGGCGTGTTACCGTCTAATGAAGGTCGTGGTTATGTGTTACGTCGCATCATCCGTCGTGCCGTGCGTCATGGGCGCCTCTTGGGTGCTAAGGACGTCTTCTTCTATAAGATTGCGCCGGAATTAGCCCGCCTGATGGGTAAGGCCTATCCTGAGCTTATTGAGCAGCAGGATTTAATTCAGCGTACCTTAAAGAAAGAAGAAGAGCAGTTCTTAAATACCTTAGACCGCGGCTTGGCCTTACTTGACGCGGAGCTGGAGAAATTAGGGGCTGAGCGTACCATCCCGGGTGAGGTGGTATTTAAGCTCTATGATACCTATGGCTTCCCGGCTGATCTCACGCAAGACGTGGTGCGCGATCGCGGTTACGTGGTCGACATGGACGGCTTTGATAAGGAAATGCAAAAGCAGCGTGAGCGCGCTAAGGCCGCTTCTGCCTTTGGCATTGACTACAACAAAGAGCTGAAAATTACCGATATCACCACCTTTACCGGTTATGACCGTTTAGAGGATGAGGCTAAGATCGTCGGGATCTATCAAGGCACGCAGCCGGTCGAGCACATTTCCACCGATGAAGAAGCGGCCATTGTCTTAGATAAGACCCCGTTCTACGGTGAGATGGGCGGTCAGGTCGGCGATACCGGTGTGATTAAACTTGGCGATAACAATCTCTTTATCGTCGAGAACACCAAGCATGCCGGCAAGGCGGTCATTCATGTAGGACGCGTGGAATTAGGTGAGTTCTCGCAAGGTGAGAGCGTCACGGCCTGCGTCGATGCCAAGCGTCGTCGTCAGATTGCCGCTCATCACACGGCTACCCACTTATTACATGCCGCTTTACGTCAGGTGTTAGGCGATCACGTCTTCCAGAAGGGCTCGTCGGTAGGTCCGGAGCGTCTGCGCTTTGACTTCTCGCATCCGCATCCTTTATCGATGGATGAGCGTCAGCGCGTGGTGGCCTTGGTCAATGAGTACATTTGTGCCAATGTGCCGGTACAAACTGACATCATGGACTTAGAGAGCGCCAAGAAGTCTGGTGCGATGGCCCTGTTTGATGAGAAGTATGAAGGCGAAGTGCGCGTCGTTTCCTGTGGTGATTTCTCCAAGGAACTGTGCGGTGGTACTCATGCCAAGCGTACCGGCGATTTGGGCTACTTTGTATTGGCCGCCGATGAGAGCATTGCCTCGGGCGTCCGTCGTATTGAAGCCTTAGTCGGCTCTTCGGCGATTGCCTATCAGCAGACCATTGCGCGCGTCATTGCCCAGGCTTGCAATATCTTAAAGACCGACAATTACTCGGTGGTCGATAAGATGAAGTCCCTCATTGAGCACACCCAATCCATTGAGCATGAAAACATGCTCTTAAAGGAGAAGTTAGTGCACACTGAGGCTCAGGGTATGGTCTCTCAGGCTCTTGATATCAAGGGTGCCAAGGTCGTGGTGGCGCAAGTTGATAAGTACAGCGTGCGTGAACTGCGTTTGGCTGCCGATGAGCTACGCAACCGCTTAGGCTCCAGCGTGGTGCTCTTAGGTACGGTCGTGGATGGCAAGGTGAGCTTCATTGCGATGATATCTAAGGACTTAACGAGCAAGCTTAAGGCCGGAGAGCTCGTCAACTACGTGGCTTCCTTTGTCGGTGGCAAGGGTGGCGGGCGTCCTGATATGGCGCAAGCCGGTGGCACTAAGCCTGAGGGTTTACCGCAGGCTTTAGCTGAGGCTCCGAAGTTTATTGAGGAGCATCTGTAATGCTCGTGCTCTCGCAGAAAACGGGAGATGTGCTCAAGCTGGGCGCTGATATAACGATTAGCATCTTGGACGTGAAGGCGGGCAAGGTGCGTCTTGGGATTAGTGCCCCAGCTCAGGTTAAGGTGGAGCGACAAGCTCCACCTGCCAAACCCGCCCGACCTAAGCGAGAGCAATAAAGTAAAAAATTTCTTGACAAGGGATGGCGGAATCATGATAATAGCCGCCATCACGTCAGCTGCGGAGAGATGACCGAGAGGCTGAAGGTACTCCCCTGCTAAGGGAGCATACGAAAAAAAATTCGTATCGAGGGTTCGAATCCCTTTCTCTCCGCCAAGTCAAAAAAATTTTTCGCACTTTCATCCCGCCTTTTTATCACGAAATCAGAATATTTTTTATTCTAAATTTCCCTATCCTATTGAAAAATCAGGTAATTTAACTTTTTATCAAAATTGTGATCTACGTCAAAAATTAGATCAAAAAATTTCTGATGCCGGCAATTTACCTACAGAACAAGCCAAAACGTCTGTAAAACAGCCAAATCTGAAAAATTGCCACAAAAATGAACACGTTGCCTGCAACAAAAAACTCTCTGTAGTTACTTTTTTAGGCTCACTGCCTAATGCGCTGCTTCGGATCAATGTTTCACCAGCTAAAAAGATATTTTTAGGACAGCTGATCCGGCTTTGCTCCGGTCCCTTTGGCTGCGCGCACGATCACAGCATAAATCTAAGCAACCGCGAGATCGCAACTTGGTGCCATGGCACCTTTACTTTACGTCAGGTTCAGCGACACCTTGACGATTTAAGCGTGCTTGGATTGAT
>JAHLFG010000052.1 GCA_018883895.1 Candidatus Anaerobiospirillum merdipullorum | reverse complement strand
AACTTGGATCAACATTCCGCGGTGCCTGTTTCCTGATAAGCGCAGTCCCCTGCGGGACTTAGGCTAGTCAACCTGGGCTTAAAGCTCTGCAGCTTCAAGCCCCCGCCTCTTTAGGCGGGGGTAGTTGACTGCGCGCCTCCGGGCCGTTTGGATGGAGTGCCGCTTTCACTACCGCCACAATCAGCACGATATCTAAGATGACATACAGGCCCAGCCCCAAGGGAAACATCGAGACTGCCAAGATGGGCTCGGCCGCACTAAACAAGAGGGCGAGCATAAATAACAGGCCAAAGATAAAGGCATAGAGAATGACAAAAGCCAAGGTGCGTACCAAGGATCCGATAAACCCCACGCCCCCTAAAAACCACCAGGCGACAAAAGCACCTAACGGCCCAAAGAAAAAGGCCAGCAGGCCGGCAATGGCCGCATTTACGGTGTAGCTTACCGCAGTTTCAGTATTGGGGTCTTCTAACATCAGACATTCCTTACAGGTGGTAACGGGGTAACGCGCTTGTAGTTAGCATAGCGCACCCTCTTAAGCCGGGGCGCTATTTTACGGATCTTTTGTAAGTTTTACGTGATCGCTAGCAAAAATCGGTGCAAAGATAACGTTTACATTGCGTTTTTGCAAGCAAGCTCAAGTTCTCATAGCGAAGCTTTTACGTGACCTGAGGCAAAACGCTTGGCTTAAATTGCCGGCATATAGTTAAGATGTGATCTACTAAGCTTAATTTAACCGTACGATCGCTTAGACTTGAAGCTAGCGTTTAGTGATTAAATCGTTTAAGACATGGAGTCGATTTTTTATGTATCAGCATCTGACTGACAAGAATTTATCATTGGACTTGGTGCGCGTTACGGAGGCCGGCGCACTGGCCGCGGCACATTATTATGGCAAGGGCGATAAGGAAGCTGCCGACCGTGCCGCCGTCGATGCCATGCGTATTGCTTTCCAAGGTATTCATGTTCAAGGTACGGTGATTATTGGCGAGGGCGAAAAGGATAAGGCCCCGATGCTGTATAACGGCGAGGAAGTGGGCTATGGTGACGGCCCGGAGGTCGATGTCGCAGTTGATCCGGTTGAAGGCACCACCGCGGTGGCCAATGGCCGTATGAACGCGCTGTCGGTAGTCGGTATGGCCAAGAAGGGCGGACTGTTTAACCCTGGCCGCAGCTTCTATTGCAGTAAGATTGCCGTCGGCCGTGAAGCGGCGGGGGTGATTGATATCAATGCCCCAGTGAAGGTTAATCTGCAAGCCATTGCCAAGGCCTTAGGCAAGCCGATTAATGAGCTGAACGTCTTTATCTTAGACAAGCCGCGTCACAAGAAATTAATTACCGATGTGCGTCTGGCCGGTGCACGCGTCAATTTACACAATGACGGTGATGTGGCCGGTGCCCTGTTAGCCTGCGATCCGCGCTCGCGCATTGATGTGCTCTTAGGTACGGGCGGTACGCCGGAGGCAGTGATCACCGCGTGCGCCTTAAAGGGCAATGGCGGGCAGCTGTTGTGCAAGTTCGATCCGCAAAGCGAAGAGGAAAAGCAAAACATCATCGCCGATGGCTTTGATTTAGATCGCATCTTGTGTGTTGATGACTTAGTGACCACCGATCAATGCTTCTTTGCCGCCACCGGTGTTACCGACGGTGAGGTCTTAGATGGTGTGCGTTATGATGGCGAATTTGCCATTACCACCTCGCTCTCCACCCGTGGTCGTACCGGCACCATGCGCTATGTGCAGGCCTTCCACAACCGCAAGAAGCTAGCTAAGATGAGCACCATCGAGTACTAAGCACAATTAGGTGAAGTGTCTTACGTAAGTTAAAAGCAATTAATTCACCGTGAAACGGCCTTGCTGCAGTAAAAGCAAGGCCTTGTTGTGCGCGCGGGCACGGCCAATGCTGGTGCAAGCGCGTTCACTCATGCTCTTTGTCCCCCGCGCTTTAAAAGTAAGGCATTGACAAGTAAATCTTTTTACGTAAGTGCCAGCTAAAATCTTACTGCTGTAAGCCGCAGCAGGTGAAGTCCTATTTAAAATAAGCCTAAAAATCAATAAGTTTTGCTTGGGGTAGCTAATTTTGCGCCCCGGGCGGAGCTGATTTTGCCAGGCTAGAGCCTTAGATTTGAGCATTTTGTTGACGGCAGTTTACGCGTCCAAAGCTTTGCTCTGCTGAAATAAGCAAAAAACGTGCCATATTTTAGAAAGCGCATTTGCATCGGCGCTGACGTCATTGTGCGCTGTGGACGGGCGTGACGTTTTTATTTGGTGCCAAAAAATTGTCTCGGCGCGATTTTCGACTAAAATGTGGCGTGCTCATACAGGGCATGATATTGTGCCACTGTAAATGGGTAAGACGCCTACTTCTTTTTTAGGTGGTGAGCGTCTAGTTTGGTAGTTTCACGAGTCAGGGCTGCAGCGTAAGCTCCTGCAGCATAAGAGCAAAGAGAAAATGAAAAAGATAGTTGCGATTATTAAGCCCTTTAAGCTCGATGATGTACGCGAGGCCTTAAGCGCCAATGGCATCTCCGGCATGACCGTATCTGAGGTTAAGGGTTTTGGCCGTCAAAAGGGCCATACGGAGCTGTACCGCGGTGCAGAGTATGTCGTCGATTTCCTGCCGAAAGCTAAGATTGAGCTGGTCGTGCGTGACGAAGATGTTGATCTGTGCATTGAGGCTATTACTAAGGGTGCGCATACGGGTAAAATAGGTGACGGCAAGATTTTCGTTTCCGATATTGAGCGCGTCATTCGCATCCGCACCGGCGAGGAGGGCGAGGACGCCATTTAGGAGTCCTCCATGCAGTTAAAACCTGGCCTTACGGTCGCTGCCGCCGCCCTGGCGGCAGTCCTTAGCGGTTGCTCCACTACCCCACCGAGCGATCCGGACAATCTGTGTAGCATCTTCCAAGAAAAAGACAGTTGGTATGTGGCCGCCCATGGAGTACACAATAAATATGGGGTGCCCATCAATACCGTCATGGCTATCATGTATCAAGAATCGGGCTTTGTCGAAGATGCCAAGCCACCGATGCGCTGGTTCCTCTTTATTCCCTATGGACGCGGCTCGTCTGCCTATGGCTATGCGCAAGCCCAAGATGAAGTCTGGGAGCGCTATGTGCAAGAGGAAGGCTCGATGTTTTCCGATCGCGACGATTTTGCCGATGCGCTAGACTTTATTGCCTGGTATATGCAAAAGACGCAACAAATAAATCACATTCCCTATGGCGATGCCTATCGGCAATACTTAAATTATCATGAAGGCTGGCAAGGCTATGCCCAAGGGAGCTATCAGAATAAGGATTGGCTCATCCGCACGGCACAGGCGGTGCAGGCCCGGTCAGATAAATATCGGGCGCAACTGATTAAATGTGATCTCTACTAATGCGCCGCGCTTGTTTCTTTGACCGTGACGGGGTCATCAATGTCGACTATGGCTATGTCGGGCATGTGGCTGACTTTACCTTGATATCGGGGATTGCCCGTGCTTTGGCGCGCATCCGTCAGGCGGGGTATTTGTTAATTTTAACTACTAATCAATCGGGGATTGCGCGTGGACGCTATAGCGTCGGGGATTTTTTAACCTTAAGTGGCCATATGCAGCGCCTTTTGGCGCAGGATAACGCGCAATTTGATGGCATTTACTATTGCCCACATCATCCGCAAGGACAAGTCAGTGCCTTTGTCAAAGATTGTAGCGGGCGCAAGCCGGGGCCTGGCATGTTAATGCAAGCGGCGCAGGATTTTAATTTAGATTTGTCCTCCTGCCTGATGATTGGCGATCATGCCGGGGATGTGTTGGCGGCACAGACGGCCGGCCTTTCTCGTTTATACTTAGTAGGTGCGCATTTACACAGTGAGGCGGCACTGTGTCCGCAGGCGCGCTGTTATCGCGATGTGGCCGCCTTAGTTCAAGAGGAGTTTAAGTGATGCAGAGATTTGGCGTAGTGGCGCTCGTGGCCTTACTGTTAAGCGGCTGTTCGCTGTCGGGCGCTGATGATGCCGGCACCCCCGGATCTTCCGGGCAGAGTACGACCGCGCAGCGCTTAGAGCAACAGATGCCCGCTGACACGCAGCTTATCACCCAGAAGCTGACTTATATGTTAAACTCCAGCGACAAGATCTATGTGCTTAACATGGGTGATTTCACCACGCAGGGGGCGGAATATCAAAATTCTGGGCGCTATTTGCAATTACAATTGGCCACCTCCTTAGAGCAACACGGCAGTACGGTGGTCAGACAGCAAGGCTATTTTGATCCGCAATTGCTGACGCAAGAGGCACAATATAATAATTGCAATCTGGTGATGACGGCGCGTATTGAGCGTTTGGTCGACAATCCGATGTATGCTAAGGAAGTGTCGATTCTTATCAATACCTATAGCGCCAATAATGGGGAATTGCTCAATTCGGTATTGTTAAATGCCCGGGCTGAAAGTCTACAGACCTTATTTGCCCTGCAAGGCTCAACCGTGCAACAGCTCATCAATCTGTATATCAATGCGCTCTACCAAAAGGTGGGGCGGGTGTAGTTAAGCGTAAGTTTCTGCCTTAAGGCCTTAGTGCGGCAAAACGCTTAGCGCCTGCGGGTGTAAAAAGACAAAGCCTGCCTGCAACAGGCGGGCACTCTTGATTTTCTTATTTTCAAGAAAAAGCCCCATGCGTCCATCAAGTTTACTGCCTAATTTAAGTCCCACACTTAAGGTCGGTATAGCCGGGATATGCTGCTTGCCAAGGCTTAATAACAAGGTGCGCAAATTTACATAGTGCGGAGCATTGATGGCGATAATGCCGCTTAACTCTTGACAGGCGGCAAATAAAAGCGCGCGGGCGCAATCGGTGGCGGAGGCAAGGGGTAGATAATTGCATCCATCAAGCACCTTAAGGCGCGGCAGGGCGGCAAGTTTTTGCACTAAGGGCGCTACGGGGCTTAACACTAAGGGTAAACGCACGCATAAAGTGGGGCCGGGGAAGGCCAGCGCTGTCGCCTCTAGGCTTACTGCCAGATCATGAAGGGAGGTTAGATAAACTCCCGGCGCTTTATGGGGTGGCACGATTAGCCCCTCATCGCTTTTTTCAATATCACTGTCTTCAAAGGCGGCCATGGCCGAGGCTTGGATAAATAGGCGCGGAGATTGCGCACGGTGTTCACACCAGCGCATCAGGGTGTTAATGATATTAAGGCGCGAGTCTAATAATTGCCGTAGGCGGGCGGAGGTTAAACGTTGAGCCCCGATATTTTCGCCAGCCAAGTTAATGATGATATCGTCAGGCGTGCAGCGCGGTCCGGTAGCAGTAAACAAATCCTCATAGCTAACTATTTGCAAGTTAAGGGAAGGAAAAGCGGCCGCTAGATGTGACACCGCGCGTGGCGTGCGGGTGAGTACTAATACTGAAGCCTGCGTTTGGTGATGATTTTGCGCGAGCGTTGTCAGAAGCGCTTGCCCAATCAGGCCGCTACCGCCTGCGATGATATAACGCAACATGTTCTTTCCTTAAAGACGCAAAAGGGCAGCTTATATAGAGCTGCCCTTAAGTTACGCTTAAGTTAATGCTTAAGCCTGAGTGGCTTGAATGGCGGTAATGGCGATGGTGTAGATGATATCATCGACCAAGGCACCGCGGCTTAAGTCATTGACCGGCTTGCGCATACCCTGTAGCATCGGGCCAATGGACACTAAGTTGGCCGAACGCTGTACCGCCTTGTAGACGGTATTGCCGGTGGCCAGGCTCGGGAAAATGAAGACGGTAGCTTTACCGGCAACGGTAGAGCCCGGAGCCTTTTGGGCCGCCACATCCGGCATCACGGCAGCGTCGTACTGTAACGGGCCGTCGATGTTGAGATCCGGACGCTTTTCTTTAGCAGCCTTGACGGCGGCAACCACCATATCAATATCCGGGCCCTTGCCGGAAGTGCCGGTGGAGTAGGTCACAAAGGCCACGCGCGGATCAATACCGAAGGTCTTGGCAGTATCGGCCGACTGAATGGCGATTTCAGCTAATTCCTCGGGATTGGGGTTGGGGTTAATCGCGCAGTCACCGAAGACATAGACCTGCTCAGGCATCAGCATGAAGAAGACCGACGAGACTAAGGAAGCATTGGGGGCGGTCTTAATGATCTGCAGCGGCGGACGAATGGTATTGGCGGTGGTGTGCACGGCACCTGACACTAAACCATCCACTTCACCACGCTCAAGCATCATGGTACCTAAGACCACATTGTCCTTAAGCTGCTCGCGGGCCTGCTCTTCAGTAAGACCCTTCTTCTTGCGAAGCTCAACGAGGCGGGCCACATAGTTTTCACGTACGGCTTCAGGATCAACAAATTCCACGCCCTCACCTAAGGTGACACCCTTTTCGGCGGCGACCTTTAAGATCTCTTCTTTCTTACCAAAGAGAATCGGGGTGGCAATACCCTGACGGGCCACTTCAGCGGCGGCGCAGACGGTACGCGGCTCATCACCCTCCGGCAGGGCAATGCGCTTGTGCGCGGCACGGGCTAACTCGGTGAGCTTGTAGCGGAAGGCCGCCGGGCTCATTAACGGCACGCGATCTTCGTCACCAGTTAAGGCCTTGGATAGGCACGAGCAGAAGAACGGAGCGGCAAAGGTGGCAGCCTTGTCAGCCTTGGCCGTGTCATCGGCCGGAAGCATGGCAGGCATATCGGCGATGGCGCTGGCTACTTCCCATACCGGCAGATCGCAAGTGATGACGGTGGCACCGGCCACTTCACCCTTAGCTCCGCCGGCTAAAATTACGGTACCGGCCTTGGTGGCAGTCGGCACGGTGGCGGTAATTAACAGATTGCCATCGTCAGCGGCGGCGGCATCAAAGCATACGGCATTGCAATAACGGGCGGCATCGCCGGAGGTCACTTCCGTCTTTAAGAAAGCGGCGATATCGGCAGCACGCGGAGCATAGAGCTCGGCATTAAACGGGATCTTGGCGGCAATGCGCTCAATGGCACTCTCGCCCTCTTCTTTCTTGCCACAGCCACAACTACCGCCTTGGCAGCAGGAAGTAGCGGCACCGGCTAAGACTAAGGTCTTATTGCCATGGGCGTTCTTCGGGGCATTGGCATTGAGGATGATGTCGCCTAACACCCGATTCTTACCGGCATTGCCAAAGGCCTGCAGGGTAATGGTGCGGGCGGCGGCGGCCTTGCAGCAGCTGCCTTGATCGACCACTAAAATCTGGGCATCAAAAGCGTGGCAAATTTCAGCATTGAGGGCGTCTTGATCTAAGTCGTCACTGACTACACCTTCAATTACCACCACCTGAGCCTGAGCACTTGCTTGCAGCTTATTGTAGTTGGCGACGATAGTCTCTAAGAGCTCGGAGCGCTTGTTGGCCGCAATAAGCTTCTTGGCCTCACATTTGCTCACAGATACACTATCAGCACCACATACATTGCGGCAGCAATCTAACGGACGGAATAAAACGGCCTTCAGACCATTTTCCTGCAAGGACTTCACTAAGCCTAAGGAAGCGACAAACAATCCCTGAGACTTTCCGGCAGGAACGAGAATTACGTTGCGAGACACAGCTAAAACTCCAAAGTTATCATCTGCTTTTTGCACCGGCAAAAAGCTTATTTAGTTTGTCTGTGATTATAACACTCATACTTTTAAGCGCAGGGAAACAGATTGCCTTTGTCATAAACTATGATCTGTGTCCGCTCTTAGGCTTAAAGTAGGCCATGGCAGAGCATGCTAAAATTTGACCTGCTGTTACCGCCGCAAACTACCATTTATCGAGCATAAGCGCGCTAAGTTAAGCAAGATTACGTAGTCTGCTGGGGCTTTACAGGCAGTTTGCGGCATGAGCTTTGAGTTTAGATTTAGAGAGCAGGCATGTGGTTTAAAACCATCCGTCAGGGCAGTAAGTATTTAGCCATCTTTCCCGTCCATCCGATTTTGGGGGCGGTATTTCCGGAAAATCGGGTGCAGTATGCGCTACGCTGGGGGCGGCGTTTGATCCCGCCCTTTATTGCCTTTATTTTGCTGTGGAACTATGTGCAAGGCGGGGGGCTACAAGGGATCTCCTTTTTCTATACGCAAAAGGTCAATTGGCCTAGTGCGCTTCTGTGCATTGTGACCTTGGTGCTCATTTTGTTGCATGGCTACTATTGGGCGGGCAAACGGGCGGCCTTAAAACTAAATCCCAAACTTACCTTGTTTTACCGTCAATTGTGTCAGGCTTTGGGCAAGGAGCCGGCACCTGTACCTACCATGTTTGATCTGGCGCGGGCGCTACATGAAGGCTTGGAGAAATTGGACCCTGACTTTTTGCGCAAGCTGTAAGTTCGGCGGCTTTTTTCACTCCTTATTCTGGTAGAATGGGCGCGCACCGCTTCCTCTTAAATAGTGCGCGGCAAATGAAATGGTGCGCGGCAGCAAGTAGTTTTCACTCGCCCACTCCGGCGGCTACAATGAATGAGATGTTAGGTTAAATAAAAGATTATGCAGGACTCTATTTTACGCAAGCTTGAAGCGCTAGCGGAGCGTTATCAGGAAGTTGAGCAGCTGTTAAGTCAGCCCGAAATCATCGCCGATCAGGAAAAGTTTCGCGATTTAAATCGTGAGTATTCTCGTCTCCAACGCTTAGTGGAAGATTTTAACGCCTATAAGACTACCGCCGATGACATTGAGGCGATGCAGGAAATGATAGCCGGGGACGATCCGGACATGCAGGCGATGGCGCAGGAGGAGTTGGCTCCGGCACAAGAAAAGCTCGCTTCTTTGGAGCATGCGCTACAATTGCAATTACTGCCGCATGATGAGCGCGATGATTGTAACTGCTTCTTGGAAATTCGTGCCGGTACCGGTGGTGATGAGGCCAGCCTCTTTGCCGGTGAGCTTTATCGCATGTACAGCAAGTATTGCCTGTCCAAGGGCTGGCAATTAGAGCAGGTGTCAGCAAGTGAAGGCGAGTTTGGCGGCTTTAAGGAAGTTATCGCCAAGCTTTCAGGGGAAGGCGCGTATGGTTATATGAAGTTTGAGTCCGGCGGCCATCGTGTACAGCGCGTGCCGGTAACCGAAACCCAAGGCCGTGTGCATACCTCGGCTTGTACGGTGATGGTATTGCCGGAGATCCCGCCGTCAAAGGCCCCGGAAGTAAACCCCGCTGATTTGCGCATTGATACCTTCCGTGCCTCGGGTGCCGGTGGTCAGCACATTAATAAGACCGATTCGGCCATTCGTATTACCCATATCCCGACCGGCATTGTGGTGGAGTGCCAAGATGAGCGCTCGCAACATCGCAATCGTGAGCGCGCGATGGAAGTCTTGCTCTCGCGTTTGGCGCAGATGGAAGAAGAAAAGCGTGCCGCGCAGGAAGCGGAGGCTCGTCATAGCATTTTAAGCTCGGGGGCGCGCTCAGATAGGATTCGCACCTATAACTTCCCGCAAAGCCGCGTGACCGATCATCGCATCAATCTGACCCTCTATCGCTTAAATGAAGTGATGGAAGGTGATTTAGATCTGATTTTAAAGCCGGTGATTGAGGAATATCAGGCCGAGCAATTAGCGGAGATGGCGCGCCTTGGTGGGCTGTAAGCTCCGTGATCTGTTAGCGCAGGGGGAACTAACCCTGCGCAAGGCCGGAATTGACAGCGCAAGGCTCGATGCCACCTTGCTCTTGCGCCATGTAACCTCCCTGTCTGCTACCGCCTTAATTGCCCATGACACGGATAGCGTGCCATCGGAACAAGTTGATGCCTATTTAAAGCTTATTGCCAGGCGCGCGCAGGGAGAGCCTTGTGCCTATCTGTTGGGTCATCGCGAATTTTGGACTTTAGATTTAAAAGTCACCCCAGATGTTTTAATCCCAAGGCCGGATACTGAAGTTTTGGTAGAAGCTGCCTTAAAGCTGCCTTTTGACAGTGTGTTGGATTTAGGCACGGGCAGTGGAGCGATTATTTTGGCGCTTAAAGCTGAGCGTCCGCAAGCTGCGGCCGTAGCCGTTGATTTTTCGCCCGCGGCCTTGGCGGTGGCACAGGAAAATGCGCAACGTCATCATTTAGCAGTTAAGTTTATGCTCAGTTCATGGTATGAGGCGGTGGGAGAGCAGCGCTTTGATCTAATTGTCTCCAATCCGCCCTATATTGCCCCGCACGATGAGCATCTAACGCAAAACGGACTTAATTTTGAGCCGCAGACGGC
>JAHLFG010000051.1 GCA_018883895.1 Candidatus Anaerobiospirillum merdipullorum | reverse complement strand
TACGGACTCTCCCGGCCGGCATGGGACTAAAAATCCATCCGGATGACAGATCTTATAAAAAGAGCAGGTTACCCTGCCCGTTTCTGTATGCCATAACTAAAAATCAGGGAGCGACTTATTGGTCGCCCCCAGTAGGTCACTATTCTCTTTGACCGCAATCTTGCCGCTGCCGTTTTTCTTCGGGACCCATACATTGTGATAAGTGCGGGCATAGGTGTACTTGCCGCTAGTAGCAAAATACAGCGGCGGGAGGGTCGGGATCTGCTCTGACATCATCTAACCTTAACTTTAAAGAAGCTGGGGCTACTGTGGCTTAAGGCCAGGCGGTCTTAGCTTTAGTTTTAAGTGTACGCCTCTTTGCTAAGCGTGCTTTACTTTAGCGCAAAGCTTTGCACGAGAAATTTTGCCTGACACTCTTGCAAATACGTGCTTTAGTTTTATTATCATCAGGCAGACCAATGGGCATTCATGGCGGTAATGCGCATATTTTTAGATGGTGAGCCATGAGTTGCAATATGCTAAAATTTGCAAATTGTTTAACCCCGGCTTTTGAGCCAGCGTTGAGGTGAATTGTGACAGAGATAGTCTCTCCGGATTTATGGCAACAGTTTTCTGCTTTCTTTACGCGCCATTATATGATGTGCGGCGGCTGGTTAGTGGTGGTCGTGTTGCTGGTGGTGGTGCAGTTTAAACTCATGACTGCGCGGATTAAGAAAACGACGACAAACAGCGCAGTCATCATGGTTAATCGTCAGGAAGGTATTTTTGTCGATGTGCGTTCTGCCGACAAATTTGGGCAGGGACATATTGCCAATGCGGTTAATGTTACCGCAACTGACATTAAGAACGGCAAACTGCAACGTATCGAGCGTAATAAAGATAAACCGGTCATTATTGTCGGTAAGGACAAATATGATACCGATTGCTTCAACAGCGCGCGGGCGTTGAAGAAGAGCGGTTTTACCCAAGTTTACGTGCTTGAAGGCGGTATCTTGGAGTGGGATGCAGCTAATCTTCCGTTGACCACTAAGCGATAATTTTGTTTTTAGGAATAACATCATGAGCGATAACGCTAACAATCAGAATGAACAGCTACACGATCAGGTAGCGCAAACTGCAGCTCGCGCTGCCGCCTCGCGTGCAGGCTATGAGCTGGTGCGTCTGTATGCCAAGAACTGCTCGTTAGAGACTCCGGAATTACCTGAGATCTTTGGCACCCCGTGGAAGCCTTCCGTTAAGGTCAATTTTGCCACCCATAGCAAGCTTTTAAACCAGAGCAAGGATGATTCGCCGGTGAAGCTGGCCTCTTATGAGGTGGTCCTGCGCGTGACCGTGACCTGCACCGTAGGCGAGAAGACTGCCTATATCTGTGAGGTCAATCAGGCCGGTATCTTCGTGCTACGTAACATTGTCAAGCAAGAAGAGATTGAGGCCATTTTAGGCGCTATCGCTCCGAACACGCTGTTCCCGTATGCCCGTGAGAGCATCTCCAATTTAGTTAACCGTGCTACCTTCCCGGCCTTGAATTTAACGCCGGTTGATTTTGTCAACCTCTATCGCGCACGCAAGATTCAGGAAGCACAAAAGCAGGCGGCAGCTCAGCAGGCAGCCGAAAAGAAAGAAGAGCCGGTGGCTTAATTTTTAGCACTTAAAGAATACAGCATGTATCGCTGTGCTTTAACAGTCTTGGGGGCAGGCTCTTATGGCACTGCCCTGGCCATGGCCGCATCCTCCCGTGGGCAAGAGGTATGTTTATATGCCCGTAACCCAGATAAGGCTGCGGCCATGCAGTCTTTACGGCAAAACCCCTATTACCTCAAAGATCTGCCTTTCCCTCCAAGTTTACACGTCACTGCTGATTTAAAGGCGGCGGTCAGGGCAGCACCGGTTTTGTTATTGGTGATCCCCAGCCACAGCTTCAAGGCAACTTTAGAAGAAATTAAGCCTTTATTAGCCCCTAAGCAGGCCCTTGCTTGGGCGACAAAGGGCCTTGATCTGCAGACGGGTAAATTATTGTCTACGCTTGCCCAAGAGATCTTGGGAGAGACCATGCCGCTCGCCGTACTGTCAGGGCCCACCTTTGCCCGGGAATTGGCCCAAGGCATGCCCACGGCCATTGCCTTGGCCAGTAACGATAAGCTCCTGACGCAAACGCTGATTGAGCTCCTGCATACCCCTTCTTTTCGCATTTATGAAAGCCATGATTTAATTGGTTTGCAATTAGGTGGGGCGGTGAAAAATGTCATCGCCATTGGCGCGGGCATGTCCGATGGTTTGGGTTATGGCGCCAATGCCCGTACCGCTTTAATTACCCGCGGCCTGGCTGAAATGATCCGTTTGGGGGTGGCCATGGGGGCCACTGAGCGTTGCTTTATGGGCCTGTCGGGCCTTGGGGATCTCATCTTAACTTGCACTGACAATCAATCGCGCAATCGGCGCTTTGGTTTGCTTTTAGGGCAGGGCGTTGCGGCCAAGGATGCCTTAGCGCAGATTGGGCAGGTGGTGGAAGGCTATACCATGACTGACATTGTCTATCGTCTGGGGCAAAAGCTACAGATTAAGATGCCCATTTGTGAAGAGATTTATGCAGTCTTGCGGCAAGGTAAATCAGGACGGGCGGCGGCACAGGCTTTATTAAGCCGTGAGCTGACGGTAGAAGAGTAAAGCCGCCTTAATGGCGGCTTTAAAGCAAAAGCGTTAACCTTAAGCGTAAGTGTCGGCGGTCACCTCATGGGCGGTGACATCCTCTACGCCCTTAATCATGCCCGGGAAGGCCTGATTTAATTGCGCTTCAATGCCATCGTGCAAGGTGGCACCCACCATCGAGCAGCCCATGCACCCACCGGTGAAGCGTACTTTAACCATATTGTCGGCCGTTACTTCCACCAGCTCTACGGCACCACCGTGGCCGGCCAGGCTCGGATTTACCACGTTATTTAAAAAGTGGGAAACCTGATCAAATAAGCTTGCGTCATCGGGAAGGACTTTTTTCTTTAA
Organism: Candidatus Anaerobiospirillum merdipullorum; assembly: GCA_018883895.1. Taxonomy (GTDB): domain Bacteria; phylum Pseudomonadota; class Gammaproteobacteria; order Enterobacterales; family Succinivibrionaceae; genus Avisuccinivibrio; species Avisuccinivibrio merdipullorum. The sequence continues at coordinate 18,187 of JAHLFG010000051.1, read as the reverse complement.
GTTCGGGGCATGGAAAGTTAAGATCTCCTCGCCCTTATCATCGGTACCCATATCGATATGGGAGGCCTCTAAGAACTCGCTGACGTTCTTATCGATCACTATCTCAAAACCCTCGAACTTGAAGTGCTCGTCATTGGGGGTAATGTAATCCTTGGGGCAAAATAAAATGCCACATTCCACTCCCGGGGTGCCAGGATTGGTCACCGTAAGACGAATGGCCAGCCCATCCATCTTTTGCTTGGCAATGATTTTGCGAAAATACGCCTGTGCAGGCTCAGTTACTTTAATACTGCTCATGTTTTTGTTCCGTGTAAAAAGTTGCCTCAAATTATATCAGCGTGTACCGGACTGTGTTGCAGTCAGGCCTGCCAAAAACTGTACCTTTGCCTAAGAAAATTTTGCATTGTCCTGAGAGAGCGCAGGCTTTAAAGAAAAATCATGCCAAATTGGGGTAAATGATAATTTTAGTCAGTAGTTCGTACCCATTTGCCCGTGGCAACGGCTTTTGCAACGTTAAAATGCGAACTTAAGCAAGAAAAAAGACTTGTGATCATACCACTTTGCGCCCTCAGTACGGGCTTTGAGCTCCCTAAGGAGGGTGCTTTGGCTAAGCTTACGGTGCTAAAAAATCCATATTGTTGTCATCTTTTTACGTAAAATCATCATGATAAAGGCAAAAGTTAGCTTTTACTTCTACTAGGCGCACTAAGCTTAGTAGCTTGGAGAAAAAATTTATGTAAAGTGTGAGAGCCTTCGCAGAAAAAAAGCGGACATAAGCGCTAGGAAAATTGCGCTGTGCGCTTAACGTAGGCCGTTTTTTCAGGTAGAATGAGCGCAGTTAAATGAATAACGCAGGGAATTTCCCCTGCCTTAAGCGTGGAGAAAAAAATGAGCTTAGTTCAAGAGCTTGAGTCTTTAGGTATCACTGGTGCTACCGAGATCGTTCACAACCCTTCCTATGAAGATCTGTTTGTTGCTGAGACCGCTGCTGATCTGACCGGTTACGACAAGGGCGTCGTCACCGAGATGGGTGCTGTCAACGTGATGACCGGCGTGTACACCGGCCGTTCGCCTAAGGACAAGTTCATCGTTTTAGATGACACCACCAAAGACACCGTATGGTGGACCAGCGAAGGCTTCAAGAACGATAACAAGCCGGTTACTCCGGAGGCCTGGAAGGTTCTCAAGGATTTAGCCGTTAAGGAAATGAGCAACAAGAAGCTGTATGTGGTTGATGCTTACTGCGGCGCCAACGAAAGCACCCGCTTAAAGGTTCGCTTCGTGATGGAAGTTGCTTGGCAGGCTCACTTCGTGACCAATATGTTCATTCGTCCGACCGCTGAAGAGCTCGCTACCTTCACCCCGGACTTCGTGGTCATCAATGCTTCTAAGGCTAAGGTTGAGAACTACAAGGAATTAGGCCTCAACTCCGAGACTGCCGTGGTCTTCAACTTAACCGAGCGTATGCAGGTCATTCTGAACACCTGGTACGGCGGTGAGATGAAGAAGGGCATGTTCTCCATGATGAACTACTACCTGCCGCTCAAGGGCATTGCTGCTATGCACTGCTCCGCTAACGCTGATGCCAACGGCGAAAACACCGCTATCTTCTTCGGTCTGTCTGGTACCGGTAAGACCACTCTGTCCACTGATCCGAAGCGCTTATTAATCGGCGACGACGAGCACGGCTGGGACGATGAGGGCGTGTTCAACTTCGAGGGCGGTTGCTATGCTAAGGTGATCAACCTCTCCAAGGAAAACGAGCCGGACATTTGGGCTGCCATTAAGCGTAACGCTCTGCTCGAGAACGTGACTGTTGATGCCAATGGCAAGATTGACTTTGCTGACAAGTCCGTCACCGAGAACACCCGTGTGTCCTACCCGATTTACCACATCAACAAGATCGTGCGTCCGGTCTCCAAGGCTCCGGCTGCCAAGCGCGTAATCTTCTTATCCGCTGACGCTTTTGGTGTGTTACCTCCGGTTTCCATCCTCGATAAGGAGCAGACCAAGTACTACTTCCTCTCTGGCTTTACCGCTAAGTTAGCCGGCACCGAGCGTGGTATTACCGAGCCGACCCCGACCTTCTCCTCTTGCTTCGGCGCTGCCTTCTTAACTCTGCCGCCGACCACCTATGCTGATGTGTTAGTCAAGAGAATGAATGCTTCCGGCGCTTCTGCTTACTTAGTGAACACCGGCTGGAACGGCACTGGCAAGCGTATCTCCATTAAGGATACCCGCGGCATTATCGATGCCATCTTAGACGGCTCTATCGATAAGGCTGAGACCAAGACCATTCCGTTCTTCAACTTCAAGGTTCCGACCGCTCTGCCGGGCGTTGACACCAACATCCTCGACCCGCGTAACACCTACGCCAAGCCTGAGGAGTGGGAAGTCAAGGCTAAGGACTTAGCTGAGCGCTTCCAGAAGAACTTCAAGAAGTTCGAGAGCTTAGGCGGTGACTTAGTTAAGGCTGGTCCGCAGCTCTAATTTGATTTCACTGACGAAATCCTAATGTAAAAGAACCCGGCCACGTGCCGGGTTTTTCATTGCTCACAAGGTAGCGGTAGCTGTGGCCGTTGCTTACGGAGGTTTTACATGGGCAAGCCTTATATTACGCGTGAGGGTTATGATGCCCTGCATGCAGAGCTTGATTTCCTGTGGCTTACCAAGCGCCCGGAGGTTACGCAAAAAGTGGCCTGGGCCGCAAGCCTGGGCGATCGTTCGGAAAATGCGGATTATCAATACAATAAGCGCCTCTTAGCGCAAATTGATCGCCGCATCCGCTATTTGCGTAAATGCATGAATACCCTGCAGGTGGTAGAGCATAGCGCGCAGCAAGATGGACGGGTTTTCTTTGGCGCCTATGTGGAAATAGAAGCGGATGACGATGAGAGTATTTTGCACATTCGCATTGTCGGCGGCGATGAAATTTTTGGGCGCTCAAACTATATTTCCATTGACTCGCCGATGGCACGGGCCTTATTGGGTAAATCTGAAGGAGATGATGCCACGGTGCAAACTCCCAAGGGAGCGCGTTTGTGGTATGTCAATAAGATTGCCTATAGTAAGCCGCAATGGTTTGCCGAAGAGAAAATGCAAACGCATGATCTCGAGCCCAATGATGAGGATATTGCGGCTGATGTAGAGGCCACGGCCAATTTAGATCCTAAGGCCGTAGAGCAGGCTTATCTTAAAAGTATGCTTGGGCAATAGCCATTTTTACGTCGCCGGGCACTTTTCCCGGCGGCTTTAGTGGCCGGCATAAAAGCTTTGTACTTTATCGTAAAACTCGCGCACCACGCGCTCAAAGAGCACCGGCTCGGTTAAATAGGGATTGTGCGCTGAGTTGACAAAGATGTAGCTTGAGCGTAGCTCCGCGCTTTGCAGGGCATAGGTCAGCGCCGCCGGGACTAAACGATCTTTGGCGCCAAAAAGTTGCAAACAAGGTAAGTCTAAGTTTTCCAGATCAGCGCGCACATCGACGTAACTTGCAATATTGATGCCGTGCATTAAGGTCTCGTAGCTTGGCAACCGACATTGCTCTAAGGCTTGTTGCAAAAAGTCCGCTGACGGGGGGTGAGGCTTGCTTTTATCGCTTATCTTCAAGTCCTGTAATTTAATGAAGAGATGGAGTAAGCGCTTGCAGCGTTGCGGCGTTAACAGGGTACGGCATTTGTAGATTAGCTCCGAGCCAAAACCGGGCCAATTGGGATCGCCGGGGAAGCGGGCATTGGAGCAAATGGTAATTAAAGATGACAGAGGCGGGGTATCCTTGTGGGAGAGGGCTCGTAGTACATAGAGCGCGCCCATCGACACCGCCATTACATCAGCATACGGCACTAAGGTATGGGCCAGAGCCTCGACGGTAGCGTTAAAGTCACCGCTTAAGGCACTTTGGGCATAACTTTGCCCGTAACCGGGTAAATCAATTAAATAAATATCGCGCTCGGGAAACATCTGCGCAATTGGGAGCAGAAAACTTGAGTCAAGTCCCCATCCATGGATGAGGCAGAGGGGTAAGCCCTGCTCATTGCCATAACGTGTATAACCTAACTTGTTATTATTCTGCATCTTTATGCCCCCATGTGCATTTTTATTATAGAAAAAAGTGGAGAAATTTACTAAATAAGAACGTCACTTTTGCCGGTATAAAGGAATTTTTTCTGTTATGCCGTCGTGTACGCGCACTTGGCCCTCCTGCGTGGGGGTAAATTTGAGGATGCAAGCTGGCTTGTGGCACAATGAAAGGGCTGAAGGTAAAGCTAAGCTTGAGAGAAAATTTATGGAAAACATGGCGCAATTACGGGTACAGCAGTATTTAGCCGCTTATGGTTTGGGCGCACGCTATCTTGATTTGACCGTCAGTAGTGCTACGGTGGCCGAGGCGGCGCAGGCTTTAAATTGCACCCCGGGGCAAATTGCCAAGACTTTAAGTTTACTGGTTGCAGGTAAACCCATTTTGCTAGTCACGGCCGGGGATACTAAGCTTGATAATCATAAGTACAAGCAATACTTCCATTGCAAAGCACAAATGTGCCCGCGCGAGAACTTGACACAATGGGTGGGCTTTAGCGCAGGCGGGGTTTGTCCCTTTGCCCTGCAATCTGGGGTTACGGTCTATATCGATAAGAGCCTGACGCGCTTTGACCTTATTTACCCCGCAGGTGGCACCGCTCACAGTGCAGTGCGCCTGACGCTAGCTGAGTTGATGATGCTTACGCAGGTAAAGGAGCTTATTGATGTGTGTAAGCTTGCGGCCTAGCGCACAGGCTACCCCGGCTAAGCTTGTTACAATCACTTAAGGAAGGTGCGCCGTCAGGCTTAAGGGGGAGCGATGTTTTTACAGTCTTGTCAGATCACTAATTTTCGTGGCTTACGTCATTTAAAGGTCAGCTTTGAGTCCGGTAGCACCGTCCTTATCGGTGAGAACGCCTGGGGTAAATCTTCGCTCTTAAGTGCGCTCTATATGATGTTAGGGCAGGGGCGCATCTGCACCTTTGCCAAGGACGATCTCTATATCCCCATAGAATTGCAATTTAGCTCGGCCGACGAGCAACGTGAGCGTACTGCCCGAGCTTTAATGCGCTCCCAACGTGGCAGCACCCGCCCACCGCTTAATTTAAGCGGCGGCAAGCAGGTAAGTGGCGCTAAGACCGAGCCTCAAAGTAAGCCTGATACAGATGTCGACGAGGCAGAGGAATTACCGCTTACCGAGCCTTTGCAAAAGCTCTTTTTGGATGATTATGACTTTGTTAAACAGGATGTTTATGTCAATGAAGCCCCGTATTTGGCCATCGATTTAATTTTCTGTGAGCCAAATTACGGCGTGGTGGATCACTCCCGCCGTTTACGCGCGCTCAACCCCGCCTGGCAACTTGGTAGCGATGGCCTTTATCGCATTCATTGGCAGGCCATTGGTTATGCCAAGGGAGATAATTTCATTACCGAGCATTACTTATTGGACGGTCGCGGCAAGATTTTAGCCTGTGCCACCGAGCGCATCCTTAATTTAATCATTGCGATGAATCCGGTGCTGCGCTTGCGCGACAGTCGCACACTCCCGTGTACACAGCAAATGGCACAACTGCCGGGAGCAGAGCAGGATAAAGATGAGATCTTAAGCTTTACTCAATTGCTTGCAGACTTTGCGCGCAGTGAAGATGTCAATGCCAAGCAAATTGCCGCCGGCTTGGAAACGCTCAACTCTTTGTCAGAAAAATATCTGTCCCTCTATGGCCATCAGCGCCATATTTTGCGCAAAGGGCGTTTGCCGACCCGCGGCCTTAAGGAAATACTTGCCCGCCCCCTGTCGCTGGAGTCCTTAGCTTCACTTAAAAGCTCACTTAAAAGCTCGACTATCAATAAAGAAAAGATCTTGGCGGTGCTCTTTGCCTCGGCACTCTTTTTATCCAAAGGTGAGCGCAATATTGACCCGCAAGCACGGCCGATTCTTATCTTGGAAGATATTGAAGGCCGTTTCCATCCGTCCTTGCTCCTGTCCTTTTGGTCGGTAGTGGAAAATGTTCCGGTACAAAAGATTGTTACCACCAACTCCGGTGATTTAATCTCCGCCATCCCGCTCTTTTCGCTTAGGCGCTTGTGTAAACAATATTACGATACTCGCTGCTATGCGGTGGATGAAAAATGCCTTAATGCCGATGACTTGCGCCGCATTGCTTTTCATATCCGCATCAATCGGCCGATGACCTTATTTGCCCGTTGCTGGATCTTGGTGGAAGGAGAGACCGAGATTTGGCTTATCAATGAGATGGCGGCTATCTTAGGGATCTCCCTTGCCTGTGAGGGCGTGCGCATGGTGGAATTTGCCCAATGTGGGTTGCATCCTTTAATGCGTTTGGCCAGCTCCTTGGGGATCTCTTTTTATGTGCTTACCGATGGCGATGAAGCTGGGCAGCGTTATGGGCAAAGTGTGCTGGGTTTTGTGGGCAAAAAGCGCCTGCATAAGCATTTAACTATTTTGCCCCATCTGGATATTGAGCATTTTCTTTACAGCAATGGTTTTGCCGATGTCTATCAGCAAGCGGCCGGCCTGAATGCGCAGCAATGTCGCAGTTTACATAGCGACAAAATCATTGAGCAGGCCATTCACAAAAAGAGTAAGCCCGGGCTGGCTTTAGCGGTCTTAAATGCGATGCAACAGCGCGGCGTACAAAGTGTCCCGCCGCTTTTTCGGCAGATGCTCGGGCAAATCTTACTCTTGGCCAAAAATGAAATGAGCCTAGATTAATTACTCCAAGTTTTGCACTTGCTCGCGCATTTGCTCAATGAGCACTTTAAGCTCGACGGCAATTTGCGTCAGCGCCAAATTGGAGGCCTTGGAGGCTAGGGTATTGGCCTCACGGTTAAATTCCTGCATTAAAAAGTCCAGGCGTTTGCCGACACTACCGCCTTGCTGCAAGATATCGCGCGTGGCGGCAATATGGGCGCGCAAACGATCATATTCCTCGGCAATATCGGCCTTTTGCGCCAAGAGCGCCACCTCTTGCTCCAAACGCTCGGCATTTACTTCGACCTTAAGTTCATTTAAGCGTTGGGTTAGTTTTTCCCGCTCTTGTATCACCAAGGTGCTTAACTGTGTTGCCACCGGTTTTAAGGCCTCTTCCATGGCATCAAGTTTTTGCCTTAGCACCGCGGTCAAACGGGCGCCTTCTTGCGTACGCTGGGTAATTAATTCATCCATCGCCTGTGCCAAAGCCGCGGCTATGGCGTCATCAAGTTCACTGCGCGCCGTGGCATTTTCGGCAATCACTCCCGGATAGAGCAGTAATTGCATTAAATTAATCTGCCCCTCGGGGACGTGCTGTTTAATTTGCCCCAAAGCAACGGTCAGGGCGGTGAGTAATGAGGTGTTGAGGGTAAGACCGGCACTTGGTGCGGGTGTGAAGGCTAAAATCACCTCAAATTTACCGCGCAAGGCTTTGGCGCGCACTACCTCACGCAAACGGCCTTCTAAATATTTAAAGTTCTCGGGAAGCTTTAAGTTAAGCTCTAAATAGCGGCTATTGACCGATTTGAGATCAAAACCAATTTGGCCGCAGGACAGATTGACGCGTACTGAGGCAAAGCCGGTCATGCTTTTAATGCTGGGCATAAAACATCCTTAAAGTAAGTCGTTTGTACCGCGCTTACTTGATACAACTAATGGCGTTAAGATAACACGTAAGGCTCTTTTAGGCTAAAATGAAAACAGGCAAATTTACCGCTTTACTGTAGACTAGAGGATATAAAAATGCAGGATTATCAGCGCAGGTTCATTGAGCTTTCCTTAGATAAGGGGGTGCTCAAGTTCGGCAGCTTCATTTTAAAGTCAGGACGTGTCAGTCCTTATTTCTTCAATGCCGGCTCGTTCTGCACCGGTGCTGATTTGGCGGTGTTAGGCTCGTGCTATGCCCAAGCCCTCATCGATTCGGGGCTGTCCTATGACATTTTATTTGGCCCGGCTTATAAGGGTATTCCGCTGTGCTGCGCCACCGCAATGGCTTTGGCTTCGGAGCATGGCATCAATGTACCGTGGTGCTTTAACCGTAAGGAAATTAAAGATCACGGCGAGGGTGGCAGTTTAGTCGGTGGCACCTTGGTAGGTGATGTGTTATTAGTTGACGATGTGATTACTGCCGGTACCGCTATTCATGAGGCGGATGGCATTATTAAGAAGGCCGGGGCGCACTTTAAGGCGGCCTTAATTGCCCTCAATCGTCAGGAAAAGGGTAATGGTGATATTAGCGCCATTGATGAGGCTAAGGGTGATCTGGGCATCGATATCGTGTCTATTATTTGCTTTGACGATCTGTTGCGTTATCTCAATGACGATCCGCTGCTCAAGTCGCATCTGCCGGCAATGGAGCGCTATCGCGAGGCCTATGGCGCCTAAGGCTAAGCTTTAACGTAGAGGATAAAAAAGCCGCGGTGAGGTAAAATCCCGCGGCTTTTTGCTCCTGCCTGATACGTAGGCAGGAGCCTTAGTGCATGATGTTTACTTCATGGCCTTATAGGCATTGATGAGGCCGTTTGTCGAGCTGTCGTGGCTTGAAATCGTCTCAGCAGACTCTAATTCCGGAATGATGCGCATGGCCAGCTGCTTGCCTAATTCCACACCCCATTGATCGAAGCTGTAGATATTGAGGATGGCACCTTGCACAAAGATCTTGTGCTCGTACATCGCCACTAACTCACCTAAGGTGTACGGGGTAATTTCCTTGACCAAGATGGAATTGGTCGGACGATTGCCCTTGAAGATCTTAAACGGCACCACCGGTAAGTACTCTTCAGGCTTCTTACCCTTCTTTTCAAATTCGGCTATCACTTCCTCACGGGTCTTACCAAAGGCTAAGGCTTCGGTCTGGGCAAAGAAGTTAGATAAGAGTTTGACGTGGTGATCGCCTAAAGGATTGTGGGTACGGGCCGGGGCGATGAAATCGCACGGAATGACCTTGGTGCCCTGATGGATTAACTGATAGAAAGCGTGTTGACCATTGGTACCCGGCTCACCCCAAATAATCGGGCCGGTCTGATAATCCACCGGATTGCCGTTGCGATCTACGCTCTTACCATTAGATTCCATATTGCCCTGCTGGAAGTATGCCGGGAAGCGATACATATATTGGTCATAAGGCAAAATGGCTTCGGTGGCAAAGCCGTAGAAATTGTTGTACCACAGACCAATTAAGGCCAGGAGAGCCGGGATGTTCTTGTCAAGCGGGGTATGACGGAAGTGCTCATCCATCGCAAAGCCGCCCTTTAAGAACTGCTCGAAATTGTCATAGCCGCAGGCTAAGGCAATGGAGAGGCCAATGGCTGACCAAGAAGAATAACGACCGCCGACCCAGTCCCAGAACTCGAACATATTATCAGGGTCAATACCAAACTTGGTGACTTCAGCAGTATTGGTGGAAATGGCCACGAAGTGCTGGGCCACATGCTTGACGTCGCCAGCGCTCTTTAAGAACCAATCGCGGGCGGTGTGCGCGTTGGTCATGGTCTCTAAGGTGGTAAAGGTCTTAGAGGCAATCAGGAACATCGTGGTTTCCGGATTGCATTCCTTTAAGGTCTCTGCCATGTGGGTGCCATCAATATTGGACACGAAGTGGGCCTTAAGACGGGTGTGATACGGGGTTAAGGCGGCAGTGATCATGCACGGGCCTAAGTCCGAGCCACCGATACCTACATTGACAATATCGGTAATTTCTTTGCCGGTATAGCCTTTCCACTCCCCGGAAATGACCTTTTCACAAAAGCCCTTCATCTTAGCAAGGACGCGTTGCACGTCCGGCATTACATCCTTACCGTCAACATAGACCGGCTTGCCGGAGAAATTGCGCAGAGCAGTATGGAGCACGGCTCTATCTTCGGTACGATTGATTTTCTCACCGGTGAACATGGCCTCGATATCACCCGGGACATCGCACTCTTTGGCCAGATCCAGCAGTAACTGCAAGGTCTTTTCATCGATAAGATTCTTGGAGAAATCAACTAAGAGATCATCGCCTAAACGCAGCGAGTATTTGTCAAAACGAGCCGGATCGGCGGCAAATAAATCCTTAATGGTACGGTCTTTGGTGGCAGCAAAGTGCGCGCTTAATGCTTGCCAAGCTGCGGTCGTCGTCGGGTTGATATCCTTGAGCATGAGTCTCTCCTCAATGTTATGCAGGGCGCAATCGCGCCCCGCTCAAGTACAGATAAAGTTATGTCTCAAATAGTAAGAGAAAGCGCTCGCCGGCGCAAACCCTAAAGCAAAGATTTTAGGACTGAGGCACCTTTTTTGGCAGTTTATAAAGGTAGCGGCCGCCTACGGGTAAGCTCAGCGCTAAAGGTAGGCGCGCTTTTTTGTGCCACCTTAATGCACGCCTGCAAAATAGGCTCATGGGCGCGACTTTGCAGACAACAGAGTGCGAGGCGAAAATCAGGTAAGTGCGGGGCTTGCAAGATAGTGACATCATTTTTAAAGGGCGATAATTCCACCACCAGTTTGGGAGCCACGGCCACGCCAAAACCTAAGGCACATAAACTGACAATGGCTTCGTGACCTGCGACCTCAGCATAAATATGCGGTTTTAGTTGCTGACTTTTAAGCCAGGCATCGACCTCATAGCGCAGTTGCCCGTGCTCGGCCAGAATAAAGGGAGTGCGCGCCAAATCGACCTGATTGCCGCTCAGTCCCGGGAGCGGTTGCACCGGCGCCTTGGGGGCAATTAAAACTAAGGGAAAGGTGACTAAGGGCACGGCCAAGATTTCAGGCGGGAGCTTATCTGGTAGTGCGGCGATGACAAAATCTATTCCATCGGCCTGCAAGATATCCAAGGCATTGGCCGGATCGCCGGTTTCCAAATTCACTTCAATTTGCGGATGATCAAGGCGCAATTCTGACAGCAGGCGCGGAATAAAGATATAGGAGGCCGACACCGAGCAATAGAGCTTGACGCTCCCTAAAAGAGAGTTTTCACTGACCTTTAAATCCGTCACCATGGTTTGATATTCATCCAGCCACTTATAGGCAAAGTCACGAAAGCGGCGGCCGGCGGCGGTGAGGGCAATGCCTTTTTGATCGCGGGCGCATAACTTTACTTGCAATTCATCCTCTAGCCGATTAAGCGAGCGGCTTAAGGTGGAGGGGCTGACCTGGCTTAATTGCGCAGCACGGGTCAAGTTCTCAGTTTCACATATGCGCACAAAGGCGGCGGCATCATCAAGGTTAATCACAATATATCCTATCGGTCTTATTTTAAGCCTCAAGCATTATAGCCTTAGTGTGCGCTTTATTGCACTATTTGCAATATATAAAAAATTATGTTGCACAAACTAAAAGATGTGCTATGCTGACTGCAACGTTAAAACTTAACCCAAGCTGATTTAGCTTATTTGCTTAAAAGAGGTCTTTTTCATCATGGCAAATTATTTCAACACGCTGAACTTACGTCAGAAGTTAGCTCAGTTAGGCTGCTGCGAGTTGATGGATCGTTCCGAGTTTGCAGACGGTTGCAACTTCCTTAAGGGCAAGAAGGTCGTCATCGTAGGTTGCGGTGCCCAGGGTCTCAATCAGGGTCTGAACATGCGTGACTCTGGCCTGAACGTTTCCTATGCTCTGCGTCAGGCTGCCATCGATGAGAAGCGTGCTTCCTACAAGCGCGCCACGGAAAACGGCTTTAAGGTTGGCACCTATCAAGAAGTCATCCCGACTGCCGACTTAGTGATTAACTTAACTCCGGACAAGCAACACTCCAACGTCATTGAGAGCATCATGCCCTTAATGAAGGAAGGTGCCGCCATCGGTTATTCCCACGGCTTTAACATTGTGGAAGTAGGTCAGCAGATTAGAAAGGATCTGACCGTGGTGATGGTGGCCCCGAAGGCTCCGGGCACTGAGGTGCGTGAGGAGTATCGTCGTGGCTTTGGTACCCCGACCCTGCTGGCGGTGCACCCGGAAAATGATCCTAAGGGTGAAGGCTGGGCTATTGCTAAGGCTTGGGCCTCGGCTTTAGGTGGCGATCGTGCCGGTTGCTTAAGATCTTCCTTCGTGGCTGAAGTGAAGTCTGACTTAATGGGCGAGCAGACCATTCTGTGCGGCGTGCTGCAGGCAGCTTCCATTCTGTGCTTTGACCGCATGGTGGAGCTGGGCATCGACAAGGCTTATGCCTGCAAGTTAATTCAGTACGGCTGGGAGACCATTTGTGAGGCCTTAAAGCAGGGCGGTATCACCAATATGTTAAACCGTCTGTCCAACCCGGCTAAGCTCAAGGCTTGTGAACTGGCCGACGAGCTCAAGGGCATTATGAAAGATCTGTACTTAAAGCACATGGATGACATCGAAAGCGGTGAGTTCTCCCGTGTGATGATGGAAGACTGGGACAATGGCGACGTCAAGCTTCACACCTGGCGTGAAAACTATGCCAAGTCCGGCTTTGAGACTGCCCCGGAGTGCCATGAGAAGATCTCTGAGCAAGAGTACTTTGACAAGGGCATCTTACTGGTCGCCTTCTGCAAGGCAGGTATTGAGCTTGCCTTCGAGACCATGACCAAGTCTGGCATTTATCCGGAGTCGGCTTACTACGAGTCACTGCACGAGTTACCGTTAATTGCCAACACCATCGCGCGTCGTCGTCTGTATGAGATGAACGTGGTGATTTCCGATACCGCTGAGTACGGCAACTACCTCTTTGCCAATGTCGCTATCCCGATGCTCAAGGACTTTATGGCAAAGCAAGGCACCGATGTTATCGGCAAGGGCTTAGAGGGTGACAACAGCGTAGACAATATTGAGCTGATTAAGTGCAATGAAGCCATCTACAATCACCCGATTGAAGTGGTGGGCCGCAAGCTGCGCGCTTACATGTCCGACATGAAGGAAATCTCCGTCGGCAACAACTAATCTATAACAAGAAGCTTGTTAGTAAGGTGCCGCGCTGACGCGCGGCCTTAAGGGCGCTTAGGTTATTTAACCTGAGCGCTTTTTTATTGCCGCTAGGGTAGCGGCAGAGAAAGGTGAGTGTATGCCCATAAAATTGTATAAAAGCGTGAGCGCACACCAATAAAAATGCATAAAAGTGTGAGTATACGCCAATAAAAATACATAAAAATGTGCAAATTTATCCCTGGCTTATATGCTATGGTAGGTATGCGGTTTTATGGGGAAGGGAAGAGATTGGAAAGATTAGTACTCACTAAATTACGCCACTGGCAACAAGATCCGCAACGTAAGCCGCTCTTGCTTACCGGCGCGCCCGGGGTACGGAAGACCTGGCTACTGCAGGATTGGGGGAAAAAATATTTTGCTAATGTCGCCTATTTTAATTTTGCCGCCCACCCTGAGTATCAGCAGTTCTTTACCGCCCCGTACGCTGTGGCTAAGGCAGTGGCGCAGTTACAACTTGCAAGTACGCAGCCCATTTATCCGGAGAAGACCTTAATCATTTTAGATGCCATTGATGATTGCCCGGTAGTAATAAATGCGCTGCCTGCCTTTAGAGCGTCAGCTATACCCTATCAGGTGGTCGCCGCCGCCCGTGGCTACGGCCTGAGGCAAGCTACGTGGCCATCTGGCGCAGTTGAGCAGCTCACAGTCTATCCGCTGACCTTTACCGAGTTTTTGCACGCCTGTGGCGATCATAATTTGGTGGCCTATCTTGAAAGCATCAATGAGTTAGCGCCACTGCCGGATTTCTTTTTCCATGCCCTGAGTGAAAAGCTCAAAATGTACTTCATGATAGGCGGCATGCCGGCAACGGTAGCGCCGTGGGCACAGGCGCAGGATGTGGTGGCGCTGTCGGCGGCCTTAAGGGCGCTGAGCGCAGCCTGTGAACGGACTTTTCTGTGCACGCCTATGCTGCAGGATGTCCCCAAGCTTTCCTTACTGTGGCAGTCCATCCCGCAGCAATTGGTGCGTGTCAATAAAAAATTTAACTACCGCGGGGTTAAGGTCGGGGCACGGGCGCGCGAATATGCGCGGGCGCTACAGTGGTTGCAAGATACGGGGCTGGTGCATAAGGTCGTCCGCGCCGCTACCCCCACCGGGCCCCTCGTGGCCGCCAGCGTAGCGCCGGGCTTTAAGTTATATCCGCTTGATGTGGGGCTTTTGCGCCATGCAATGCAGATCGCGCCTCCAGCCTTGATGCAAGGTGAGTTTTTGTTTAGCGCGTTTAATGGAGCCTTAAGTGAAACCTTTGTGCTACAGTCCCTGTTGCCGCAATATGGCAACGAGATCTACTATTGGTCACAGTTAAATCCCTTTTATGCCATCGACTTTCTATTGCCACAGGATGAGGCTGTGATCCCGCTTGCCCTCAAGGTGCCAGCTAAACTTGCATGGCGCAGTCTTAACAAGTTTAAGGTAAGAGCAGGCAACGTACCTGCCTTGCGCGTAAGCCTCACCCTTGCCAATCTTAAGATGGAAGGTGATATGCTCACCGTCCCGCTCTTTTTGGTCGATCATCTTAAGAGACTTATTGGCATGGCCTTAAGTGAGCTATAAATGGCATAGTGCATGTGCACAATGCTCACGTCAGCCCCTGAGGGGGCAAAAGGCGCGTAAGCTACTAAGGCTTAGGCGAAGGTTTAGGGTTTAATGTGAGGATGCTCACTTTAAAGTGCTGCCGGGTGCCAAAGGTGCTAGCACTAAATGACAGGTAAAAAGTAAGTTCTGGGGGCTTAAAGTGTGAAAAACGCCGCCCTTTGTCAAGCTCTTCTTTTTTAAGATGATGGGCACCGAGCACGGCTTAAAGCAAGAGCTTTTAAGGATAAATTATGAAGATCATTGTTGCGCTAGATTCGTTTAAGGGCAGTTGCACGGCCACGCAGGCTTGTGCGGCGGTAAAGCGGGGCATGGTGAATTTTTGTGCCGACGCGCAGGTAATTGAGCTGCCCATTGCCGATGGGGGCGAGGGCTTGATTGAGGCTTTATGGCCAAGCTTAAGTGCCCAAGGTTATCGGCTACAAGCAATCACCGTCACCGGGCCTTATTTGCAACCTACAACGTGCAACTTACTGTTAAAGGATGAGCATTGCATTATCGAAATGGCCCAATGCTCCGGCCTTACTTTGCAAGCGCCGGAAAAGCGCCGGGCGCGCGAGGCCACCACCTTTGGCTTGGGTCAGGCGGTTAAATATGCGCTAAACTTGGGCTGTCGGCGCTTTTCCATTGGCCTTGGGGGCAGTGCCACCAATGATGGTGGGGCAGGCTTCGTGCAAGCTTTAGGCTGTAAGTTTTTTAGCGCAGATGGCACACCAATTACGCGACCGCTGTGCGGGGGTGATCTCATCAATTTAGGGCGTATTGATGCCTCTTCCCTGTGCCCAAAGCTTCAGGAGTGTACGTTTATCGGTACTTGTGATGTGAGCAATCCCTTATTGGGAGCTAACGGTGCGACCGCTATCTTTGGTCCGCAGAAGGGACTTGTAGATAATGATTTAGAGCTCTTAGAGCAAGGTATGAAAAATTACGCTACTTTGCTTGGCGATGTGGGGCGGGAGTATGTGGATAAACCCGGGGCAGGTGCTGCTGGCGGGATGGGCTTTGCACTTTCCTGGGCATGTCAGGCGCAGCTTAAAAGTGGCATTGATGAGGTGCTAAATCTGGTGCATATCGATGATATGTTGCCGGGGACGAATTTAGTTATCGTCGGTGAAGGGCGCATGGACAGTCAAAGCTGTCAGGGCAAAGCGCCGGTGGGCGTGGCGCGGCGGGCCAAAAAATTTGATCTTCCGGTGGTCGCTTTATGCGGAGCTTTGGCCGATGATGCACGGGCGGTGTACAGCTGCGGAATTGATGCGATGTTCTCCATCTGCCCGCGTCCGATGCCTTTGGAACAGTCGATGGCCGACAGTGAGCATTTGCTCCAACAGGCAGCTGAAAACATCGTGCGCCTCTTTGCGCTGGGGCGGGCGTAGGGAACTTAGTCATGATTTTGACCGCGGAATTGGCCGCTGAAATTGTTACGCGGGCGATGCATATCATTCACCATAATGTAAACGTCATTAGTCCGGACGGGATCATTGTGGCCTCGGGCGATAAGAGCCGAATAGGCACGGTGCATGAGATGGGATGGCAGGCTGCCAAACAAAGGCAAGTCATCAGTATTTATGATGAGGATGTAAGTGGATCATCTTCCGTGGATACGCATTATGCCCCGGGCATTAATACCCCCATCATCGTAAGTGGTGAGGTCCTATGTGTCGTCGGCGTAAGTGGCAACCCCCATGAGATTTCCCGTTATGCGGCGCTTTGCCGACCTGTTGCTCATTAAGTGTCTGCAGGATGAGTCCCGCGTCGATGAGGCTGCAGTTGAGCACTTAGCTACGCTGTATGATTTTGCACTGCCGCGCATCCCGTATCTAATACAGATACAGCGTGCTGATGGCAGGGCCGATCCCTTGGTAGCCGGCCTTTGTCTGCAGGAAATTTTGCGGCGGCTGGCAATTTATCTTGATAATGATGAGGTAAGTTTGCTTGCAGAAGATCTCATGCTCGTACTTACCTCGATTGATGAGCAGGAACTGCCCTATCAGGACTTGATGACGCAAGTATGCCGTGAACATGAGATGCAGCTGGTGGCCATCAAAGGCTTGCCGGCAGTAGATGTGGCCTCCTTCCTCAAATCCTTACGTTTTGTCAAATTTTGTCTTTTAAACCGTGGGCAAACGCTTGACTGTGCGCGGGCACATGATGTGTTGTCTGCCGCTTTGGCAAGTCGCCCCTATCAACTATTGTTAGATTTAATCCGGAAGCGCCTCACCCACAGTAAGTTAGCTTTAGCCTTGCAACTTACCATCAAGACTTATGTGCAAGCGCAGCTTGAGCAACAAAAGACGGCGCAAAGCTTGCACATTCATCGCAATACCTTAAAAAATCGCTTTAAAATCATTAAGGAACTGACCGGGCTTGACCCGGAGCTGGTAGAAGACTTGGTGGTGCTGTACTTTGCCTGTCAAGAGGGGGAAGGAGGGTATTAAGTAAACCCCACGCTAAAACATAGCGTGGAGATAAGTAAGCTTATTCTAGCCCCAGCCACTTATTGAGCATTTGTACTGCCACCACCACATAGGGAATGGTGAGCATAGACAGTAAAGTGGAGATGAAAATGCCCTTGGCCATCAGCATTTCATCGCGATTGGCCATTAAACACATCATCACGCCGACCGTGGCCACCGGCATGGCAAAGAGCACGGTATTGATGGTGATGACCAAGGCGCTGTCGGTAATGAGGAGACTAAAGAAGTAGACGAATAGCGGCAAAATAAACAAACGGCAAAAACACATCACATAGATGCTGATATTGCCCAAGATCTGGCGCGGGGACATTTGGGCAATCGAGGAGCCGATGATAAGTAAGGCCCCGGGCACGGTGATGCTCCCCAGTAACTGTAAGGGCTCACTGATGATGCGTGGGCAGCCTTGATATTGCAGTAAGACAATGCCAATGGAGAGGTAGCTTGCGCACATCACCGGCGAGATTAAAAAGGTAAGTGAGAGTTTTTGTTTGCTCTCGCCGCTTTTGCCGGCTACCAAGATAGGCCCTAAAGAATAGATGAAGAGCGAATTGGCAAAATTTAACACCGAAGCATAGAAGATGGCTTCATGGCCAAAGATGGCGGCGACGACCGGATAGCCGATAAAGCCGACGTTGCCAAAGGTGAGCATAAAGGAATACAGCCCGCGATCTTCGGCCTTGTGCGTAAACAAACGGCCACACAACCAGGCTACGAGCAAGACCACCACATAGGAGGCCAGGCCGACTGCAATTAGCGGGATCACTAATTCCCGGGGTGGCACCGTGTCGCCGAGCACCGATGAAAGTACCAGGCAGGGGCAGGAGATATAAATGATAAAGCGCGACAGGGTACGATCAAAAACATGATCTTGCAGCTTAGTTTTACGCGCGATAAAACCGACAACGATGATGACAAACAAAATTGCCATCTGCAAAAAGATGTTATCCATGGGAAAAACAGCTTAAGTTTAAGGTGGTTGTTTTTACCCGTTAGTTTACCGTAAATTTGTCTGATGAATGGCCGGAAAGGCGATTTTAACGATATTAAGCCAGAAGTGGGGGCGACCAATAAGTCGCTCCCTGATTTTTAGTTATGGCATACAGAAACGGGCAGGGTAACCTGCTCTTTTTATAAGATCTGTCATCCGGATGGATTTTTAGTCCCATGCCGGCCGGGAGAGTCCGTA
>JAHLFG010000050.1 GCA_018883895.1 Candidatus Anaerobiospirillum merdipullorum | reverse complement strand
TTTGCCGCCGGCTTCCTTCACCCTGCCCCTCACGGGACACAGCTTGCCTTAGGCTAGGTCTTGGCCTTGTCAGCCCGACCACGGGACTTTCACCCGCAAGAAATATGCACATGCCGTGCGCACAAAGTAAGAGGCGGCGCAAGCCGCCTCTTTGTTATCTGACAGAGAACTCTTAAGTCTAAGTCACCGCTAAACGCTAAGCACAAAAAGCGCAAGCTCTTACTCAACTTGCGCTTGGACAGTACTTCATCTGCCGGCAGTTACCGGCAAATGGCAGTTTTTTAGTTCACAGTCTTAGAAGGGATCTGCATGTAATCAAGCTTACGGCGCTCCGGTCTTACCAAGAGGTAAATGATGATGGCAAGTAAGACTAGGCCTACCACCGTACCGATGCCAAAAGGCACTTGACCTACCACAAAGCCACCGACGTGGTAGATGATGAGGGCCAAACTATAAGCCCAGGCGGTCATATAGACGATGGCAAAGGCAAACATGCCGCGTGAGGCCAACTGCCGTTTCATCGCCCCTAAGGCGGCGATGCACGGAGTGGAGAAGAGGTTGAAGGCCAGGAAGGACAGCGCCGCTGCCTGCGTGCCAAATTCACCCTGTAAGGCCATGCCCAAGGTGGCATCGTCCTCAGCCACATCACCTAAGCCCAAGAGCACAGCTAAAGTACCGACGACATTTTCCTTGGCCAGTAAACCGGTAAACACCGCCACCGCACACTGCCAAGAGGAAAAACCCAGCGGAATGAAGATAAAGGCGATGGCCGAGCCAATAGCCGCTAACATCGAGTCGCCCACCTCAGTCATGCCAAAGCCGCTGTCAGTAAAGTTAAAGCTTGATAAGAACCACACTAAAACCACGGTGGAGAAAATGATGGTACCGGCTTTAACCACGAAGGCGCGGCAGCGCATGTAGACCGAGCGTAAGATATTGCGCACGGTAGGCATATGATAATCCGGCAACTCCAACACGAAAGGCGACACATCTTCTTTAAAGGCGCTGTCTTTCTTTAAGATAATGCCGGTTACCACAATCGATAAGATGGCCAGCAAATAGATACCCGGCGCAATCCAGGTATTACCCGGGAAGAAGGCCGCGGCAATCATGGCCAAAATCGGGAGCTTTGCCGAGCAAGGCACAAAGGTGGTGGTGATGAGGGTGATGCGGCGCTCATTGATATTGTCAATGCTACGCGAGGCCATCAAAGCCGGTACGCCACAGCCTGAGGCGATGACCATCGGAATGAAGCAACGTCCGGACAGACCAAAGTGCCGGAAGATGCGATCAAGCACGAAAGCCACGCGCATCATATAACCGCATTGCTCTAAGAAGGAAAGTAACAAGAACAGCACAATCATCTGCGGCACGAAGCCTAAGACTGCACCCACACCGCCGATAATACCGTCAACCACTAAGCCTGACAGCCATTCGGGCGCTGAGATAGCCTCTAAGGCCACCGTCGCGGCATTGACCGCATACTCACCAAAAAGCACATCATTGGCATAATCCGTACCCCAGGTACCAATGGTGCTGACGGCCAAATAATAGACCACATAGACAATAAGCGCGAAAATCGGTAAGGCCAGATATTTATTGGTCAACACCTTATCAAGGCGCTGTGATAGCGCTGCACTCTTAGCCGGCCGCTTGAAAACTGCAGCTTGCATCACTTTATCAACAAAGGCAAAGCGTGCGGCAGCCAAAGCACTTTCAGCATCGTCATTTAAAGCGCTTTCAAGTTCAGCGCGGATGCGCGCTAAATTTAATTGCAAATTGTCATCTTTAAACTGCTCACAGTATTGCGGATCGCGCTCTAAGAGAGCGGCGGCGATGAACGTACGCGCATGCTTTACTTGTGGGGGTAACAATGCACTCACCGCCGCTAAAGCTTTATTTAATTCCTCTCCATAAACTTCAACACTGTGGGAAAGCGGAGACTTAGCGCAGAGCTCAATGGTATCTAACAACTCCTTAATGCCCTGCTCTTGCGTGGCACTTAAGGCCACCACCGGCACCCCTAAGGTTTTAGCAAATTTATCTACATCAATGGTGATGCCCTGTGCGGCGGTCAAATCCATCATATTAAGCGCCACCACCACGCGAGTTTGCATGCTTAAAAGTTGCGCTGTTAAGGCCAGACCACGCTCTAAGTGGGTGGCATCCACCACATTGACCACCACATCATAATCACCGCCTAAAAGATAGTTACGGGCGGTAACTTCCTCCGGAGAATATGGTGCTAAAGAATACAAACCCGGCAGGTCAACCACGCTCATAGAGCGGGACTTAACCACGCCCACGGTCTTATCTAAAGTCACGCCCGGCCAATTGCCAACATATTGATTAGCGCCGGTTAAGGCATTAAATAAAGTGGTCTTACCGGAGTTTTGATTACCAAGGAGCGCTACGCGTAAGTTTGCCATTTATGCTACCTCCACTAAATGCGCGTCACTTTTACGGATGGTTAAGCTATAGCCACGTAACTTGAGCTCAATCGGATCGCCTAAGGGGGCAGTACGCACCAGTTCCACCCGCGTGCCGCGAATTAAGCCCATATCCAACAGGCGTCGACGTAAAGCCGTATGTTGACCGTGAACTGCCGCAACTACGGCCTGCTCACCTGTGTGCAATAAATCTAAAGTTTTCATCTTGCTTCTTCTTAATCACAGTTTCAAAAAACCGCAGCTAAGTTATCATTCTCTAACTTTAATTAACCTTAACTTACTGTGATTAATCTTAGGTTACTTTAGTTAGTCTTAGCTAATTGCCGTTAGAATATACTTACTGAAAATAAATTGCAACTGCTAAGAAAAAGCTGCCCTGCAAAAGTTTTTCCGCCTCAGTGCTGTTCTACAGCCAAAGTGCCAATTTTGCGCTACTAATACTCAAATGCTGCTTTACGGAGCTTTTTTGTATATTTTTTCTATATTTCAGATAAATGAGTTAAAGACCAGCCTTTTTACCGTAAACGCTTGTAATAAAATGCCGCTCGATAAATATGTAAAAGTGTTTACTAGCTCAAATTTAGCGCGTTTGGTTAAGAGGTTAAAACAAAGGTAGCAGTATACTTAGCGTGCTCGGTGGGCGTTGCGTCCCTAATGAGCACAATATGCAAGTTAATAACCATAGAGGGGAAACTATATGCCTAGGTATATGTGGTTTATTCTCGCCGCACTAGGACTGCTTGCCGGCTATTTTATTTACGGCAAGATTGTCGAGAAAGTCTTCCAACCAGATCCTAATCGTAAGACTCCGGCTGTCGAAATCAACGACGGCGTGGACTACGTGGTCATGCCGACCTGGAAGATTTGGTTAATTCAATTACTCAATATCGCCGGTGTAGGCCCGGTATTCGGCCCGATCATGGGTGCCTTATACGGCCCGACTGCGTTATTGTGGGTGGTGTTTGGCTCTGTGTTTGCCGGCGCCGTACACGATTACTTCACCGGTATGATGTCCGTACGCTACCGTGGCGCTAACGTGCCGGATGTGGTGGGCTATAACTTAGGTAAGATTGCCCGTCAGATCATGCGTATTTTCGCCGTGCTGCTCTTGGTGTTAGTCGGTGTGGTATTCGCCACTGCTCCGGCCGGCCTCTTGGCAAAGCTCACTCCGGAGTCCTTAGACTTCACCTTCTGGCTGTGCGTCATCTTCGTGTACTACTTCCTCGCTACCTTATTGCCGATTGATAAGCTCATTGGTCGTATTTACCCGGTCTTCGGTGCCCTGCTTATCATCATGGCCGTGGGTATTACGGTTACCATGTTCGTTGAGATGCCGGATCAGTTCTACTCCTGGGCTGAGTGGGGCGTAAACCAGAATCCTGATGATCTCCCGCTGTGGCCGTTAATGTTCATCACCATTGCTTGCGGTGCGCTCTCGGGCTTCCACTCCACGCAGTCGCCGTTAATGGCACGCTGCATTGCCAATGAAAAGAATGGCCGTCTGGTATTCTATGGTGCCATGATCGCCGAAGGCTTCATCGGCTTAGTATGGGTTACCGTTGGTATGACCTTCTACCCGGATCCGGTCTCCTTAGATCAGGCCATTGATGCCGGTACCGCCTCGGCTGTAGTTTATGACAGCTCCTTTGCCTTAATGGGTACCTTTGGTGGTGTGCTGGCCATCTTAGGTGTAATTGTGCTGCCGATTACCTCCGGTGACACTGCCTTCCGCGCTGCTCGTCTGACCATTGCTGAAATCATCAAGCTCGATCAGGTTAAGCCGGTTCGTCGTCTGTACATTGCCATTCCGGTATTTGCCATCGGTATTGCCTTATCGCAGATCGACTTCAACATCATTTGGCGTTACTTCGGTTGGTCCAACCAGACCTTAGCTGCCGTCATGCTGTGGGCCTCTGCCGCTTACATGTATCGTCGCAACTTAGTGCACTGGATTTGCTCCATCCCGGCAACCTTTATTACCGCCGCTGCCGTCACCTACATCTGCTACGAGCCTAACATGGGCCTTGGCTTAGACATCATGGTGTCTGATGTGATTGGTGCGGTCTTTGCAGCCGCTTGCTTGATTTGGTTCATTATCAAGGGCAAGACCCCGATTGAGGGCGCGCCGACCAATTGCTAAACAAGCTCTAAATTAAAGATACCATCTGCAAAAAGCCGGGACTTCGTTCCGGCTTTTTCCTTCTGTAAGACGCCACACCTAGCTAAACTAAGCGCAAGCAGAAATCTTCTTACACGAAAAAAGCAGATCTACTAGCTAAAATGCCATGGACTGGCTTGTAAGTAACATCCAATATTGATGTTACACATTCATTAGAGCCCCGAGCTGACGTACTTATCCTTTTCTCCCCCAAAAATATGCAGATACCATACCCGATACGATACCTGTGAGGATGGAAATCACCAATTCTTTCATGCTGTCGAGCTCTTCCTGTTCTAACCACCGCCATGAATGTGGACATAACAGATTAACAAGGAAAATCAACACATACACAGCAGCTACAATGCTAAATGCCTGGATAGCTCGTTTTTTAATTTTGTGCAACACAATACTTTCTTCGCGTCGCTGTTGTCTGCGCAAATCATCGAGCTCTGCTTGGTTGTGTAACTTATCATTATTGCTCGTAGCTGCGTTACTTTAGCCTATCAGATCCTCTTTAAAAACCTGCTCATCTTGCTGTTCTATCATAATAGCATTTCCTTTACTGCGCAGATGCTAATACATTATTTTTAAAATAGTTTTTTATTATCTCATCACTTATATCTCCATACAGATTCATACCGTCATTAGAGCAAATAGCCCATGGCGATCCATGTTTATGCGACCACGCTACGAGAGCAGATGCGTTATATTTACCAAAATATTTAATAGTAACATCTATAAGGCTCTTGATCTCGGAAGGACATTTATTACTTGAAATAGGATCTGTTGAATCAAAGTTGATCCTGCTTTTTCTATGAGCAGAATAGGCACGCGGAAAAGCGGGGCCATATTGCCAGGCTTTAGGATGCTCGGCGCATAATCTGTAACCGTACTTAGCTAAGACAGCACCATAGCAGCAGTAAAGAATTTTTTGCGCCTTAGTTAGGTTAATATCAATGTTTAACGAGGTGCAAGTTTTAATAATGTATGAAAGTACGTCTATGCTGCCATATTCTAAATACTTATCCATACCACACACCTCTCATAAAACTACCACTTTTAATGGCCTATGATATTAGCAATCGAGCAAACACGTTTGAACAAAAGACCTGCACCACAACTCTGCTTTAGATTGATTTGAGTCGCTAATATATTGTGAAGAATAGAAAAATATATTGTATTTTTAAAGATACCGCAGTCTTGCTTAGCTCATATACTGGAAAATTTATATTTAAGCTACAATATCCCCCTCAGCGCATTGACGTAATTTTCTTGATACGTATCCGAAATTTTCCTTTCTAGGTAAATCAACCTTTCTACATTAAATATGTTTAACCCATAACCTCATATTTTTTTACCAAAAAAATTTTTCAAAACCCCTTGACTTATTTTTAATGTATAGGTACAATTATGTACCTATGCAAGGGGTGTCGTTATGAAAGATTCAGTACCAGTTCTGCCCAATTTGTATTTTGCTAAAAGTGGTAAGTACACCTATGCCCGCACCTATCGTAATGTGTGGGCTCCAAAGAAGAACGGGACAGGTAAGGCCGCGGTCAAACGTGATATCAAAAAGGTCGGGCGCATCGACAACAGTGATGGTATCGGCGTGATCAACTTTGATAAGGACTTTTATGAGCTTCATCCTGAATTTAAAAACTACATTGTTACTCGTATGGTAGGTGAGGATGATAAAAAATTCGTTTTACAAATCAGAAGAAAAGACAACAATGAGGCCTTAAAAGAAGACTTTATTAAGGCCCAAAGCATTGGCGCTTCCACCGTAATTCAAAAGCTCGTAGAGCGCATCCCGCTATTGAAATCACTTAAAGCGACTTTCCCTGATTCCTGGGAGTTAATCCTATCGTTTGCCATTTACATGGTCATGGAACCGGACGCCAAGGCAGAGCGCTTTAGCATCTTCGCTCAGGAAGTTAAGTTGCCTTATAAAGGCAATTTTTACCCCTCTAAGGTCACAAGACTGCTTCAATCCATAACCGATTCAGAAATTAAGGAATTTTTCCAAGATTATCTGCGTCGTCTTACCACAGGCAAGCATTTATCAACGCAGCGGTTCTGGGCGATTGATTCCACTTCCATCAGCACCTACGCCAAATTACTTGAGGCCAAGTACGGGAAAAATAAGCAAGACGAGGATCTGCCACAATTGAACGTCATGTATTTAACGGACGCAGAAAGTGGTCTCCCTTTGTTCTACCAGCACTTTAACGGCTCCATACCTGACATGGCATCTTGCGTGTCGGTATTCGAGATGTTACTTAATTTAGGCGCGCACTCTTTTGTGGCAGTAGCCGACCGTGGCTTCTTCAGTGAAAGCAATATGAAGATGATCATGGACAAAGGCTACCACTTTGTAATGTGTGTGCCCTTTGAGCGCTGCTCCTCATATCAAAAAGCCATTAATGAAGCCCAGCTCGCAATGACTAGGGACAACTTGTATAGTCTGCGCTGCGATCAGGAGATTTACACTTGCAAAGAGCGTATTACCATCGGGAAGCGCAAGGCTTATGTGCACGTATTTTTTAACAAGCGTGCGGCAGGAGATCAGGCTTCGTACTATCAAAAGCGCCTTAAGCAAGTGGAAAAGGATTACTTGGAATGCAAAACGCTGACTCCAGAAAACGTCCAGTTCATGCTTAACAATTTCGTCCACGATGAAAATGGCGTTTTTCAGGTGGTCGATAAAAGGCTCGTGCTAAATAAAGCAGTCTTCCAGCAAACGATAAACAACTGCGGGATCTTCTTAACCATCTCTGATAGCGTAAAGCATGCGGAAATTGCATTTCTGGCCTATAAAGCCCGTCAGCGCATTGAAGATAACTTCAAATACCTGAAGGACCGCATGAAGATGCGGCGATTAAGGGTCAGCACGGAGGAAAGTTTAGACGGCAAGTGCTTTATTCAATTTCTTGCCACCACAATCTACTCCCTCCTAGAAGGCGAGTTGCTACGGGTTAAGCGCTCCAAAAACTACACTCCAAGCATGCTACCGCACCATAGCGTTGGCAGTATCCTCGATGAATTGCGCGGCATTAGAGAAACATTCTTTAGTAAAAACAATGCATATGTAGTCAATCCGATATCCAAGAAACAACGAGACTGCCTGGCCCTCTTCAGGGTGAAGCAACCAGTTTCGCACTACGAAGAAGGCTTAACTCATGTCAATGAGGTCACGGATGCACCGAAGCCGCATGGAGATGGGCTAAAATGATGAGACAGACCTTACCTAGTCTGCAAATTTTCGGGTATACATTACGCCACTTTGGTCGCATTGTCGAGGGTATGGGTTTGACAAACGGTTGGAGAAAAAGAGAAAAGTTCTGGTGCCAGAGGAGGGACTCGAACCCTCACGCTATTACTAGCGGCGGATTTTGAATCCGCTGCGTCTACCAATTCCGCCACTTTGGCAAAAGAAAACGAAGGCTATTTTAGCGAAAATTTTTACTTTGACAAGTGTTTTTTGCCCTGCGGTGCAAAAAAATTTTCTTCACACCGCAGGAAAAGCGCTTTAGAAGCGGAAATTGACGTTGAAATAGCCGCCCACCGACGGGTCAACATCATAGGATTTAATTTCATCGCCACCGGCATCATAGAGCGTGTATTCACGATCAAAGAAGCTTTGCACGCCGGCGCGTAGCTCTAAGAGATCAAGCGGGGTATAGATAATACCGGCCGACAGACCATAGCTTTCCTCAAAGATATAACCTTCAGGCATCAGATCGCTATCATCGGCCAATTGATAAACTTCACGCACGGTAAGCAAGGTGCTTTCCACGGCAAAGGACTTAAACGGCCGATAGGTGACGCGGGTAGCCGGATAAGCAATCGAGCCACTCCAGCCTAAATCTTGCTCCGAGCCAAACTTAATGCCGACAATGGGCAGATAGACATTATCAACATCATTAAATTGCGCCAAAGCGCCCAAGAACACATCTGTCCCCTTGGCAATTTGATAGCTCATGCCAATACGCGGAGTCACCGCATAGTTGTCAGAGACATGGATATCATCCTCAAAGCCCATGGCTAAGGTAAGGCCGGTGAAATAGCCCCAGGTGCCATCAAATTTGCCCTCATAGCGCCCGTCTAGAGCCAGATAATTTAAGCTATCGAAAGGATCATCGATGCCGGAAAAATCATAAGCGGTGTGCTTATAGGCAAAGGTAAAGTATTGATTGCCAGCCATTAGGCGATAGACCGAGGTTGACACTTCCGCTCCGCCTAAATCATCAATGTCAGCATCGCCATTAAAGGAGCCATTGGCATTGATGAAAAAAGCCTGAGCGCTAGTAGCGCTAAAACCTAAAGCAGCAGTTAGTATTAAGGGAAGATAAAGCTTGTGCATAATAATGCCTAAAAAAAGTAAAGCCAAAATCTGAGCGCAATTATATGTTTTTTTTAGTTCCCACACATGCAGGTTCCGTAGGTTTGTCGGTAAGCCATAATTTGTAATTTACAATTGCACTGCAGGCAGATTTACTCTCGCAAGGAGGCAAGCTAAAATGGCCTTTACACACCACCCATTTTTCTTAGGCTAGAGCAGTAGATGAGTCAATTTTTAATCCTCGCCATCGATGGTGGAGGAGTCCGCGGGATCTTTGCAGCCAAGCTGCTCGAGCTTATGTCCAAACATTATGATTTTTTGGATAAGGTTAACCTTTTTGCCGGTACCAGTACCGGGGCCATTATCTCCGCCTGCCTTGCCTCGGACATGCCTCCTGCGCGCATCGTCTCCTTGTATAAAGCAGCCGGCCCCTCAATTTTCAGTCGC
>JAHLFG010000049.1 GCA_018883895.1 Candidatus Anaerobiospirillum merdipullorum | reverse complement strand
ACCAAAATTGCGCGATAGCTTGATAAGGCTGATGCGCAGCGGACCACCTTGGGCAATTAAATTTTCAATAATGGTAGCCGACTTATCCTTCGAGCCATCATCGACAAAGACCACCTCCAGCTGCTCAAGCTGCGGGGCTAACTTTTCAGCTATGGTCTTGACAAAGATTTCAATGGTCTCTTCTTCGTTATAGACCGGTACAATCAGCGATACCAAGTAATCCTGTTTAGGCATACAAGCCTCCTAATCCGTAAGGAACTCGTGGCGTGAGGAGGGATTATTCTTAAAATGGCCCCCTAAGGCCGTGGTAGTAGTATACGAAGTGGGATCTTTCACTCCGCGTGCTTTGACACAATAATGGGTAGCCGTAATCGATACAGCCACATTGCGGGTATTAAGTAGTGCCTGCAAAGCCACCAAAATCTGTTGCGTCAAGCGCTCTTGCACCTGTGGCCTCCGGGCAAAAAATTGCACAATGCGATTGATTTTAGACAGGCCGATAATCTTATCGCCCGGCATATAGGCCACCTTAGCAGTACCATCAATCACCACAAAATGATGCTCGCAGGTGGAAGTTAAGGTAATGTCCTTAACCTTAATCATCTCATCGCAATGCATCTTGTTCTCAATTAAGGTGATATCAGGGAAATTGACATAATCAAGCCCGGAGAACAATTCATCGACAAACATCTTGCCTACGCGTTTGGGGGTCTTAATTAAGCTGTCATCGGATAAATCCAAGCCTAAAGTCTGCATGATTTCTTGCATGCATGCTTCAATCTTAGCGCGCTTTTGCGCCGCTGTAAGACCATTATCAATCAGCGGGGTCTCCAGACCCTTATCAATTAAGGCCTGACGCACAATCTGTGCTTCTTTGCTTAAATTTTGCTCCATCATCTGCACCTTCTAGAGGATGCTCTGCTTTTCCAAAGCGATATGTATATGTTTGTGCTCTAAACCATATTGCGCGGCCACCGCTTGACCTAGCAGCCGGACCCCATCTTGCTCGGAGGCATGATGCCCTACGGCAAAGACTGCAATATTTTGCTCTAAGGCTAACTGATAGGTTTGCTCATTGACATCCCCGGTAAGCAAAGCATCAAAGTCCGGGGTGAGATTACTGTCAACTAAGAATGAGCCGGAGCCCGAGCAGACGGCAAAACGCGAAAGCGGTTGCTCCCAACTACGGCGCCCAAAGAGCTCAACCCTAGTATCAAGCACTTTACTTAAATGCTCACGTAACGGCATGGCTAAAAGCGGACTCTTTAAATTAAGCGTCATGGCAATCGAGGTCTTATCCCCCGGCACAACATAGTCGCGCGCTCCGGCACCTAAAAGCGAGCATAAATAAGCATTATTGCCCAAGGAGGCATGGGCATCGAGTGGTAAATGAAAGGCCACAATATTAATCCCGGCCTCCAAGGCACGCTTTATGCGTGCTTGTTGTACGCCCACCACGCGCGGATCTGCTCCCTTCCAAAATAGGCCATGATGGACTAAGAGCGTATCGGCTCCTAAAGCAATAGCCTGTTCAATGGCCTGTAGTGAGGCATCGGTGGCAGTGGCTAAAACTTGCGTGTCCTCCCGCCCCTGCACTTGCAGACCGTTATAGGACGGATCTTTATAGGCTTGGCTGTCGAGTATGTCCGCTAATGCTTGACATAATTGTTGCGTTCGCATCTTAAAGCCTCTTACTTGCGGCTGACAATCTTGCCCTTAGCGCCGGTTAAACGCTCCACTTGTTTTAATACTGGCTCTAATGCCTGGCGGGAGCTTGCCTGTCCGGCATAGACGCGTACCATGTTCTTGCCATTGATGGTGACTTTTTCGGTATAGGCCGTTAAATTACCAGCTCTTAATTTACGCACCGCATTTTCCGCATTGGACTGTTGTGAAAACACGCCCACCTGAATAGTGTAACCTGACTGAGGTACAGTGGCAGTCGGCGCCGGAGTGGCACTAGCCACCGGAGCAGGTTTAGGCTCTGCCTTAGCAGGGGCCCGTAAGATCTCGGTATTGCTAGGCGTAGGTGCAGGTGCAGGCTTTACCTGCGGGGCGGTTAAAATTTCCTGCTTCGGAGCGGTTAACTGCTCCACCGGGGCCGGCGAGGATGGCTGATTTGCCGCCGTCAGCACCTCAGTATTATCTGTTTTAAGTTGCGGAGCGGCAGACGGATCAGGCGCAGTTAAAGTAAGCGTCGTATGATCCTCTTCCGGGGCTAACAGCGTTGCATAATCAGGCTCAGCTGCCGTTAAAATATTGCCATTTTCATCGGTTAAAGCACCGTTTTTATCAATGGCGATAATATCTTCATTGGCCTGTTGTGCCACTCCTTGGGTATTAGGCTCGCTAATTAACAACGGTAAAACCATTAAAATCAGCGATAACAAAATCAGAAAACCTACAATGCGATTGCGCAAGGCTTTAGTTACGGCCATGCTGAAACCTCTTTTTTAATCTCTATCTGCCCTAAATATGCCCGCGCTACGGGCACACTTAACTTTACTCTCTATATTTTCCGCCTAAAGTGATGAAAATTACAGGAGAAAATAAATCTTATGCCTCAAGTGCACTATCGGCGGCGGCTACGGTGACAAAAGAGCCACACACCACAATCTCATCTTGATCCTGTACATCCTGCCTAGCTTGCTGCAAAGCCGCGGCTACCGAGGCAAAGCTATGCAATTTGTCTGAGGACACCTCAGTGCTTAAAGCCTGTTGCAAGCGCTGCGCATTTTCCCCGCGACCACCTGGCAGGGTGCTTAAATAAAAGGCATCAAATTGTGGAGCTAACAAATGAAGCACCCCTTCAATATCCTTATCTTTAAGCATGCCAATCACTGCCACGCGGCGGGCCCCTGGGGGCAAGGGACGGGACTTGAGCTGCGCACAAAGATGCTCAGCTGCTTGCACATTGTGCCCGACATCCAGATAAATATCAGGGTGGCGTGAGCGCAATTGCATGCGCCCTGGTAAGACGGCGGTAGCAAGCGCCTGTTCAAGCGCGGCGTGCGGCAGGACAAAACCCTGAGCTTGCATTAAATGCAACACCGTAAGTACCGCCGGCACACAAATGGCCGGCACTAAGGACGGCCCATAGGATATAGTAGGCTCTGCACCAAAACGGTAGTCAAAGCCAGTTTTATCTTGGGTGGCCGTAAAATCGCGCCCTTGCAAATACAAAGAAGCGTCACAACTTGCTGCCTTATTTATCAGTACCGCTTGCGCCTCTGCGCTTAATTGTGCCGCGACTACTTGCGCATGTGGCTTGATAATCCCGGCCTTTTCTCGCGCAATTTGCGCAATGCTATGCCCCAGAATATGCACATGATCAAGGCCAATCGAGGTTATAAGCGCAATCTTAGCATCAAGAACATTGACCGCATCAAGGCGTCCGCCCAGGCCAATCTCAAGCACCATACAGCGCACTTTTGCCTTGGCAAACAAATAAAAAGCACACAGGGTCGTAAACTCAAAATAGGTAAGGCCAATTTCCTCTTTGGCGGCAAATACCGCCGCAAAGCCCTCGCACAGCGCAGCATCCGTCGCCTCACGGCCATTGATGCGCACTCGCTCATTAAAACGATGCAAATGCGGGGAGGTATAAAGGCCACAACTATAGCCACCCGCGCGCAACGCCGCATCTAACAGCGCACAGGACGAGCCCTTACCGTTGGTACCGGCCACTTCAATGATAAAGGTGGAGGAAAAATCAAGGTGCATCCGCGCAAGCACAGACTGCACCCGATCAAGCCCCAACTCCATATGGTCGGGGTTTAAGGCCTCAAGATAAGCAAGCCAATCTTTAAGCTCGCGTATAGATTGCATAGTCATTAGACGCGCGGCTTAGTGCTAGTTTTACGCGTACGATGGGAAGTCGACTTTTTAGCCGGCGGCTCTTGAGCAGGAGCACTTACGGCCTCGTCAGTCACGGCCACGGCACTCTCTTTTTTCTGCACCAGCTGATTGGGATCATCAAGCTTCATAAGCTTAGCAATCAAATCAGCAATCACATCGCGTAAATCTTTACGCGCCACAATCATATCGATGGCGCCCTTTTCAAGTAAGAACTCTGCGTGTTGGAAGCCTTCGGGGAGTTTTTCACGTACGGTTTGCTCAATTACCCGCGGGCCGGCAAAGCCAATTAAGGCATTGGGCTCGGCAATATTGACATCACCAAGCATCGCCAAGGAGGCTGACACACCACCCATGGTCGGATCGCTCATCACGCTAATAAAGGGCAAGCCGGCATCGGCCAGTCGTGCCAACGCCGCCGAGGTCTTGGCCATTTGCATTAAGGACAAGAGCGACTCTTGCATACGTGCACCACCTGAAGTGGAGAAGCACACCAAAGCACGACGCTCTTTTAAGCACTCATTGACCGCCTGGCAGAAACGCGCGCCCACTACCGAGCCCATCGATCCACCCATAAAGGAAAATTCAAAGGCACAGGCCACTACCGGAATACCCTTTAAATAGCCCTTTTCCACCACAATGGCATCCTTTTCACCCGTGGCTTTCTGCGCTTGAGTATAGCGATCGCGATAGCGCTTTAAATCTTTAAACTTAAGTACATCCTTAGGCTCGAGATCGGCTCCAATTTCACTGCGCCCACTTTCATCTAAAAAGGCATTGAGGCGTACGCGTGCCTTAATACGCATATGATGGCCGCACTTGGGGCAGACATTTAAATTGCGCTCCAACTCTGCCCGATACAGCACCTGATCGCACTTATCACACTTGGTCCAAACACCTTCAGGGATCTCATGCTTGCTGCTGTTGTCACTCTTAGGCAGGATTTTTTCAAGCCAACTCATAATTCATGCTCCTATGACTGTAGATGGGCTTTAGACGGCATAAGCCGCCTTACCGCCATGCTTGTGGCGGCTACAGCTATTCATTGTATTCCTGTGTGTCACCTCTACCTGTTAAGGTATATGGCTTTCACAGCGACAGACCTTACCCTTGCGCCTGCGCTGTCATTATAAGCGCAAAGGCTTGTAAACACAAAAAGATGCCTTAAACGTTTACGACCTCAACTTGACAGCTGTGCATCACCTGCAAAGCCGCCTGATGCAATTGTGGACTCACGCCGGCACAGCAAGCGGCGTCGACCTTAAGTGGCAATTCTGGGCATTGCGCCTTAATTAAGAGCGCATTGGAAATCACACAAATATCAGTGCACAAGCCGCATAATTCCACACTGTCAATGCAACCGCTAGCTGCCTGCTCTTTAATATAGGCCGCCAAATCCATCGAGCCAAAGCTGGGCTTGCAGAAAATTTGTAAATTGTGGGCTTGGGCAAATTCCTTGAGCGGATCTACAAGCTCCCAACCGGGCGTGCCGCTAATACAATGCTCCACCGGCAGATGCTGTCCTTCATTACTTTGTAGATAATCACAGCCATGGGTATCTTGCGTCAGCACAATTTGCCCGGCAAAGTGGGTCACTTTGTCCATAAGCCGCGGTAACATCGCCTGCGCCTCGGCAGTTCCCAAGCTACCGCTGACAAAATCATTTTGCACATCAATTACCACTAACAGCTCATTGGTGCTCATCCATGCTCCTTAATAGATGTAATAACTTAAGCTTTACCGCAATTTTACACTATGCCATCTACCTTAGACTTGCAACTTAAGATAAGCGCGATCATCAAAGGATTTTTGCCCCACTTTAAGCCCCTTGGTGGACTTATACTCATGCATGCATAAAGGATCGCTTTTAAGTAAATGCTCCAGGCTCGCCTCACTTGCCTGCAGGCTCTCCTTTAACTGTGGATAGCCATCTGAAGCTAGCACAATGATGGCATCCTTAGGCACCGGCCACACCTTCACCTTGGCAACATCGACCTTAAAGCCATCTAACACCGCAAAGGCCAGCGGTTGCTTGGGGTCAGGATGATTTTGCAAGATAGCCTGACGCTGTAAAAATGGCAGGATAAAATCACGCCCCACATCATGTTGCTGCAGTGAATCTAACGTCACTTCCCCTAAACTTAAGGCCACCTCTAAAAAGGCGGCCCGTGCTGCAGCCATTAGCTCATCGATAAGCTTATTGTTTTGATGTAGCACACCATTAATCAGGCACTGACAATCGCCAATTTGCCAGATCTCCTGGCGTGCTACGCTATAAATGACGGCACTGGCAGTAAAGCGTTGTGCAGGTTGCGCCTTTACTTGAGAGAGCAAGTTATGTGCCACATAAAACTGATAAATGCTCTGCCGCAAGGACTCTAAGGCCTCAGATAAGGTAACGTCAGGCTTTAAGTTTTCTATGGTTTGCTTGACTAAAGTAGTAGCTAGCTTGCCGCTAGTTTTGCCATCTACTGAGCGATAAGGGCTTTTACTCGTAGCGCCATCCACCACCGCGGCAAAATGCTCGTTTACAAAGATGTCATCTTCATTTTGTAGCGGGGAGCACTTGCCACACAAAAAATACTCCAACACCTGCATGGTGCCACAGTGTGGCGGCAAGGATACTTCATTAAGGGAGGTAAAATCTAAATCTGCCATGGTACTTACAAGTAAAATGCCACCACTTTAAGGGGGCGCTATTTAGCATCTAAGCTACATGAAGTTACTTGTGCCTTTAGCTTAAGTCAAAGCGTTTGGGCCTGTTTTAGCACAGTCTTTGCAAGTAGAGAAAAGCACAGCGCCGCAACATCAGGTTGCGGCGCTGCCTGTCAATCAGTTTTTAAGACTGCGCGTCATCCTCAAGCGGCGCATCTTTATTTAAACCTTTGGCAATCAAGGCGTCCAAACGCATGGCCTCGGTTTGCAAACTGTCATAGGCAAACGAGATTTGCGGCATATAGCGTAGCTTTAAACGCTTGGCCAGCGTACTGCGAATAAAGCCGGCTGCGGAATTAAGCCCCACTAAAGCCTCTTCAATCTCATCTTGCTTATCGGTTAAAAAAGAAACAAAGATCTTGGCGTTTTTCAGATCAGGACTTACCGATACTTCGGTCACGGTAGCCATCTTGACGCGCGGATCTTTGATTTCCTGCTGCAGCAATTGTGCCGTTTCCTGCAGCATCAGGGCCGCCACGCGGTCCTTACGTCCGTATGCTTTGGGCATAACTGCTCCTAAAAAAGATCCCGGCACTTAACTGCCGGGATAAAGTTGCTAGCTAAGATTAAATTACAGGGTGCGTTTAATTTCGACGTTCTCAAACACTTCGATTTGATCGCCGACGCGGACATCCTGATAATTCTTCACGCCAATACCACACTCGGTACCGGCCTTCACCTCAGAGACGTCGTCCTTAAAGCGGCGCAGGGAATCAAGTTCACCCTCGAAAATGACCACGTTTTCACGTAGTACACGAATCGGGGCGGAGCGCTTGACTACACCTTCGGTCACCATACAGCCGGCAATAGAGCCAAACTTCGGGTGACGGAACACATCGCGCACTTCAGCCAGACCAATGATCTCCTGACGGACCTCAGCCTTGAGCATACCGCTCATCGCCTGCTTGACCTCGTCAATCAGATCGTAAATCACACTGTAATAGTGCAAATCGACGCCTTCAGTCTCAATCACGCGGCGTGCCGGACCATCAGCACGTACGTTAAAGCCGATGATAATGGCGCTTGAAGCTGCCGCTAAGGTGGCATCAGTTTCAGTAATACCGCCGACGCCAGAGCCGACGATGGTCACCTTGACCTCATCGGTGGCAAGCTTATTGAGCGCATCGGAAATAGCTTCCACCGAGCCTTGGGTATCGCACTTGAGTACCACATTAAGTTCAGAGGCATTATTGTCCTTGAACATATTCTCAAGCTTGGCCTTTTGCTGCTTGGCAATCTTAAGCTCGCGGAACTTACCTTGACGGAAGAGCGCCACTTCACGGGCCTTCTTCTCATCACGTACCACCGTGACCTCGTCACCGGCATCCGGTACGCCGGACAGACCATAAATCTCCACCGGCAAGGAAGGACCGGCTTCAGTTAAGTTCTGACCCTTTTCATTGCGTAGCGCACGTACACGGCCATACTCCAAGCCGCACAGCACCACGTCACCTTTGTGCAAGGTACCTTCGCGCACTAAGACCGTTGCCACCGGGCCACGACCCTTATCAAGGCGCGACTCAATGACCACACCGGCAGCCATACCTTCACGCACCGCGGTAAGCTCGAGCACTTCAGCTTGCAGCAAGATGGCCTCTAAAAGATCATCCACGCCCATGCCGGTCTTGGCGGACACTTCCACAAATTGCGTCTCACCGCCCATGCTCTCAGGAATGACTCCATGAGAGATTAATTCATTGGTTACGCGCGTCGGATCGGCACCGGGCTTATCCATCTTATTGATGGCAACAATGAGCGGTACCTTAGCCGCCTGCGCGTGCTGAATGGCCTCAATGGTCTGCGGCATCACACCGTCATCGGCAGCCACCACCAAGACCACAATATCGGTAACCTGCGCACCACGGGCACGCATAGCGGTAAAGGCAGCGTGACCCGGGGTATCTAAGAAGGTAATACCGGTACCACGTGTCTGCACATGATAAGCACCGATGCGCTGCGTAATACCACCGGCCTCACCGGCTGCCACCTTAGACTTACGGATATAGTCAAGTAAGGAAGTCTTGCCGTGGTCGACGTGACCCATGATGGTAACCACCGGCGCACGCGGCTCAGCCTTAGCGGCGGTATGACGCTCAGCTAAGATCTCCTCTTCAAGCTCATTTTCCTTACGTAAAATGACCTTATGCCCCATTTCCTCAGCCACAACCTGAGCGGTGGCCTGATCGATCACCTGATTGATGGTGACCATTTCGCCTAACTTCATTAAGGTCTTAATGACTTCAGCACTCTTGACGGCCATCTTTTGCGCCAATTCTGCGACAGTAATGGTCTCACCGATGACCACATCGCGATTGACCGGAGCTGCCGGGCGATTGAAACCGTGCTGTTGCTGATTCATCTTGGCCGCACCCTTAGCGCCCTTGGCATTCTTGCCCTTTTGACGCTGGTTGCGATTGTTTTGGCTTTCTTCTTCGCGCTTCTTATTGTTCTGACGGCGATCATTTCCGCTATTGCGGTGACGACCACGATTCTCCGCCTCACGTTCTTGACGCTCTTCGGCCTCACGCACGTACTGCGAAGCATTGCGATCGAGATCTTCTTTTTCCGCCTGAGCACGCTCAGCCTCTTCTTGCGCCCAACGCGCTTCGTTTTCCTCGGCCATACGGCGATTCTTTTCTGCCTGCTCGGCCTCTTCAGCCTCAAGCTTACGCTGACGATTAAGCTCCTGCTGACGGGCCAATTCATTTTGTGCCTCGGATTCAGCCTTTTCGCGTTGAGCCTTAGCAGCCGCCGCCTCACGCCGTTGCTCTTCTTCACGGCGCTTACGCTCTTCTTGCGCGCGACGCTCCGCCTCAGCGGCCTGACGAGCAGCTTCCTCGCGAGCGCGTTGCTCTTCTTCTTGCTTGCGCTTCTCTTCAGCCTCACGCGCTTTACGGGCGGCAATCTCGTTTTGATCGATGACCTTGCGCTTGCGCACCTCGACTTGCACTACTTTAGACTTACCAGTATTGCCATGTAAGGTTAAAGTGCTATGGGTCTTCTTATTTAAAGACATCCGCTTGGGGGCGCTTTCCTTCTTATCGTTTTCTGCCATCTAACGTGCCCTCCTACTGATTGAACCAGCACTTATTGCGTGCTGCCATGATAATGTCACCGGCCTTCTTCGCATCAAGGCCCTCAATATCTTCTAAATCGTCGGTAGCTTGCTCAGCTAGGGCTTCAGGAGTAGGCACTCCGTGAGCTAATAATTGCTTGGCCAAACCCTCATCCACCCCGTCAAGCTCGCATAAAGCTTTAATGCCGGCAGCCACAGACTCTTGCTCCTGCGCTTCAATGGCATTACGGGCATTTTCCTGTAACTGCTCCACCATTTCCGGCTCTAAACCTTCGATGAAATCAAACTCTTCCGGCGGTACATAGGCAATTTCGTCTAATGAAGAGAAACCGGCATCGGCCAGAACCGTAGCAAACTCTTCATCGATATTAAGGTTATCCATAAAGAGCTTAACGGTCTTACCCATCTCCGCCTTCAAATCTTCCTCCATCGAGGACTCGCTCTTAACCTGCAAATTCCAACCGAGCAGTTGCGAGGCCAAGCGTACATTCTGACCATTGCGGCCAATGGCTAAAGCTAAATTCTCGTCGGCTACCGCCACATCGATGCTGTGGGTATCTTCATTAATGATAATACGCGAAACCTCGGCCGGCTCCATCGCATTGGTCACATATTGGGCTAAGTTTTCATCCCACAACACCACATCAATCTTTTCGCCCGACAGTTCATTCGACACTGCCATAACACGGGCACCGCGCATACCGATGCAGGCACCGCGCGGGTCAATGCGCTTGTCCTTGCTACGTACGGCAATCTTCGCACGTGAACCAGGATCGCGCGCCACTCCCATGATCTCAATCACATCTTCACCGATTTCCGGTACCTCAATGGCAAAGAGCTCTTTTAAAAATTCCGGGGAGGTACGCGAACAAATCAGCTGTGCCCCCTTGTTATCGGCGCGAATCTCCGATAAGAGTACCTTAACGCGATCACCGCGGCCAAAGGTCTCATGCGGAATAATCTGCTCACGGCGTAACACCGCTTCAGCATTGTTACCTAAATCCAGCACCAAGAAATCGCGGCCCTGCTTTTTCACCGTGGCATTGACAACATGGCCTAAAAGAGCGCGATGCTCGGCAATCATCTGCTCACGCTCGGCATCTTTGACCTTTTGCGACAGTACTTGCTTGGCTGTCTGAATGGTAATGCGATCAAAGGCCACCGACGGGATTTCCTCTTCCACCACATCACCTGCGGCAATGCCCGGGTGATCGACTTCAGCAGCCTGCTTTGAAATCTCACAGGCCGGATTATCCAGCGGACCATCGGTATCGACTACCGTCCAACGACGATAGGTACGATAAGAGCCTTCCTTCGGGTCAATCGTAACGCGCACTGCAATGTCCACCGGATACTTTTTCTTGGTGGCCGTTGCCAATGCACTTTCTAGCGCCTCAAAGATCTTCTCGCGCGGAATGGCGCGCTCGTTTGACAGCGCCTCGGCAATTGCAATAATTTCCTTGCCCATGTTTTGTCCTCTCCTGCTGCGCCATTACTGTGGCTGTTTGCGGTTACTAGAAAAATCAGGAACGAGACGCATCAGCGCCACGTTTTCAAAAGCTAACTTAATAGCTCCGGATTGCTTATCCTCTAAAGTTAAAGTGCCATCCTCAGCTAAAGCTGACAGCACCCCGCTTAACTTACGTCGCCCCTGTACCGGAATTTTAAGCTCGGCACGCACCTGTTGCCCAACATAGGCCGCTGCCTGCTCCTTAGTAAAGAGAATGCGATCCATACCCGGCGACGAAACTTCGAGGGTATACGACGGAACAATAATGTCAGAGGCATCTAAAGCCGGGGAGAGCATGGCAGTCACATCGCCACACAAATCAACATCTACGCCTTGCGGTCTATCAATAAAAATCTGCAGCTTAGCGTGATCACGCCCGCCGCGGTAGCGCACACCCCATAAAGTCACATCCATCGATTCAATTAAAGGTTGCACTAAAGCGGTAATTCTGTCCTCAATCGTTCCTGCCATCGATACCTCATATGAATTTGAGCCATAAAAAAAGCCCCGATTGCTGGGGCCTCTTTTTAAGTTCCACCTGTAAGTGACGGCTGCGTCGCCGCCTGTGCATAACTAGTGCTCTCAAGCCTAGTTAAGACGTGCGCACTATAGCAGAAAATGCTTGCTTTTGCAAGATAATAGTGCATTTTCCGCTACCTTGCTACAAGGGAGCGCGGCTCGGCCTTCCCCTTAAAGCATGCTTAGGTAAAGCGCTTACGAGGAAGACAGTAACCGCCGCTTACTGACTTAGCGCTTAGTTTTCTTTTCCGGCGTCTTGGTTAGACTTTTAAGCTCTACTTCCACCACCGAGGTTTCACTTACCTTAACGATGGTAAGGGTCCATTTGGCAAAGCTAATGACCTCACCTTGCAGCGGCATCCTTTGCAGATAATCTAAGATGAAACCTGCCAAGGTATGATAATTATCCGACGGCGGGACTTTAAAACCGGTCAAGCGGGACACGTCTTTTAAGATGGCATCACCGGCAATACGGTAAACTCC
Source organism: Candidatus Anaerobiospirillum merdipullorum (assembly GCA_018883895.1). Lineage (GTDB taxonomy): Bacteria > Pseudomonadota > Gammaproteobacteria > Enterobacterales > Succinivibrionaceae > Avisuccinivibrio > Avisuccinivibrio merdipullorum. The sequence continues at coordinate 4,686 of JAHLFG010000049.1, read as the reverse complement.
CGGAGAGACGCGCACCAATTCCGGCACTTCCGTGCGCTCAGGCAATTCGCCGGCAATCTCTTCCATAATGTCATGCAAAGAGATCACGCCTTCAAAATTGCCAAACTCATCGATAACAAAGCCCAGCGCCGCCTTCTTTTTACGAAATTCCTCTAGTGCCTTTAAGATGCTAATAGTCTCAGGCAGATATAAAGGCTCGTAAATCAGGTTACTTAAATCACCGATCGTCGTATTGTTCTTGGTATCAAGCAAACGGCTTAACATATCTACACGCCGTACATAACCCAAAGGCTGATCTTTTTGCCCATTTTTATAGACCACCACGCGCGAGCGCAACAGCTTACGCACATCGGCCGTAATATCAGCCACACTTTGTGCGATATCGAGCATTTCCACGTCCGTACGCGCCGTCATGACTGCCTTAATAGGCATGGACGAAAGTTGCAGTACCCGTGAGACCATTTCCTTTTCTTCAAAGTCAAATACATGCGAGCCGGTCTTCGAGACAATGGCCTCTTTAAATGTCTGCACCTGCGTTTGATTGGAGCCTAGCAAACGCAACACTAAGTTGGCCGCCACTTCACGGCTTTGCATGGCATTGACGCCGGAGCCTAACTTTAAGGTATTCTTACGCGCCACCTGATTGAAGATTTCAATCAAGATAGAAAAACCGATGGCCGCATAGAGATAGCCCTTAGGCACATGGAAGTGTAAGGCCTCCATAATTAAGGAAAAGCCAATTAAGAGCAGGAAACCCAAGCACAAAATCACCAAGGTCGGATGATGGCTGACAAATTCGGTTATCGCGCGGCTAGCTAGCGTCATGATACCCATCGCGATGATGACGGCAAACATCATGATAAAGACATGATCAATCATGCCGACGGCCGTAATGATGGCATCAAGCGAGAATACCGCGTCGAGAACCATAATCTGCAAGACTACCAGCCAAAAGGCTGAGCCGGCGGCCTTGGATACTGAGAGCTCTTCATCAAAGCCCTCAAGTTTGGCATGCAATTCATGGGTCGCTTTATACAAGAGAAAAAGACCGCCGACCATCATCACCAGATCGCGACCCGAGACGGCAAAACTACCAATATGGAATAGCGGCGTAGTAAAGGTCACGATATAGGAGATAAAGGTCAACAAGACCAAACGAATCAGCAAAGCTCCACCTAAGCCTGTATAGCGCGCTTTATCGCGCAAACGCTTGGTAGGCAATTTAGCTGACAAAATGGCAATAAAGACTAAATTGTCAATGCCCAGAACAATTTCAATTACTACCAGGGTAAGCAGACCAAGCCAAGCGGTCGGATCGCTGACCCAGGCCATGTCAAACATGACATGATGCGCGGCTACAGCGTCCATCAGTGCTGATCCTTATAGTTAAGAACTAATACTTGATAAATAAATGAAAGGGAAGATAAATGAAAGCAGCCTCGGGGGCGACAACTGTCGGTAGACACTTTTTTCTAACTTAATTAATCATCATGCCACATGGCACCACATTAATATACCAAAAATTATGCCCGCATAAAAAGGCCTAAGGGTGACAAATGCCACCCTTAGGATAAATGCGCTTTTACTCTTTAGCGTGATCCCCGAAAGGAGCGTTGCCGCACATTGCGCGGCTCACTATTAATGCGCCCATTGTTATAGCTTTTAACCTTGACCCCAGGTAGGGCTTGTCCGCGCCGCACGCTAAGACGTTGGTCCTGCCGTCCTTCTTGACGCTCCTCGTGGCCCCAAGATAATTCCTTTACCTGATAGCCGCCGCGACTGTCACGGCGCACGACGCGCGCCGTCGGCCCCTGCCGGCGAGAGCCTTGCTCAAAGTTTGCGCTCCGCGTCACACTCTGGCCGTAAGTCTTAGCAGTAAGGCGCTCACCGCGCACCGCTGTACCCAGGGGGCTCTTTTCTCCCCGCCGCAGCGGACGGGCATTATTGCGTCTCTCCTGTGGACGCCCGCCGGGGGTCTTGCGGTAGGTAGGCGCGTGATTTTTTTGCAACTTTTCATCATGTGCCGCCAAGCGCGACAGGGGTACTTTCGGGGCCTCATGATCTTTTAAGGCCTTAAGTCCCACCAAGGTACGCAGATTGTTAATCTCACTTAAAGTAAGCTCACGATACTGTCCGGCATGTAATTTCGGATCAAGCTCCAAATTGGCATACTTGATACGAATTAAGCGGCTGACCTGTACACCAACGCTTTCCCATAAGCGACGCACTTCACGATTGCGTCCTTCCTTTAAGGTAACGTGATACCAGGTATTACGTCCTTCACCACCGACAAAACGCACTTGCTCAAAGCGTGCCGGACCATCTTCTAAGGTCACGCCCTGCTTTAACTGCTCTAATTGCTCTGCGGTGACTTCACCAAAGACGCGTGCGGCATAAATACGCTCTATGCCCCCGCGCGGATGCATCAGCGCATTGGCCAATTCACCATCGGTGGTAAATAAGAGTAAACCTGAAGTATTTAAGTCCAAGCGGCCGACATAAATCCACCGTCCAAAATCAGGACGTGGTAAATGATCAAATACCGTCGGTCTATCTTCGGGATCTTTAATCGTAGTTAACTCGCCTTCAGGCTTGTAGTACATCAGTACCCGGCACTTTGGACGTTGCGTGGCCGGAGTGGCCACCACCTTACCGTCAATCTTAACTGTTATGGCCTGCTCTACTCGGTCCCCCACTTTGGCAGTTTTACCATTAACTTCAACTCTGCCGGCGGCTATCATGGCGTCTAATTCACGACGGGAACCTAAGCCTAAACGGGCTAAAACCTTTTGTAGCTTCTCGCTCACAATGTATTTTCCTTTGCTCCAAAGCGCGTTTTCACGACAAAACGCGGCTAAATCTGCACCATATGGGGCAACTTCACTAAAACTAATTGCAAAATCAAGCTCCTTGAGCCGAATACACATTCTAACATTTAAGCCCGATACGGGCAATTTAAGCGGCGCGCTGTATAATGGTAAAGGCTAAATTTCTGATGCAGGAGCGCCACTTTACGCATACAGTGGCGGTAGTTTATGAATGACACCCCCACCACTTATGAAGACATCTCCTTTACCATTTTAGGCAACAGCTTCACGCTCCGTTGTCGTAAGGAGCAACAGGCCGATTTAAAGCAGGCAGTGCTATGTATACAAGAAATCACATCGCGCATTTTGCGCGACAGCCCTACTCTAAGCCCGCAACAGGCGGCTATTTTGGCGGCCATTGACAGCCAAAGCAGACTGCAACACTATATGAGCGGCTCAACCCCTTTTCAGGATCAAGCCTCCAAGACCGTGCAGGAAATTAAAACTATTTTGCTGCAAACCAAAGCTCAAGTTGATCCCAAACATTTAGCCTAAACACCATGCACTACGAAAAAGCCCTACGTGAAAACTTGCGCCAAGAAATGAAAAAACGGCGGGAGCAATTGCACTTTGAAGAAATTTCTGAGTTAAGTGCGCAAATTTGTGCGCGCGTTTTAGCCCACCCCCTACTACAAAGTCAGCAAACCGTGTCCTCATTTGTCAGCTTCGGCCATGAGGTTTCGACCTTTTATTTAAATATCGAACTCAAACGGCGCGGCCATGTGTTAGGTCTGCCCGTCGTGTCGCCAAGTATCAAAGGACTGATGGATTTTTATACCTTTAAAGAAGGGGTTAACTTTATCCCCAATCGCTTTAATATATTAGAACCCCCGGCCCTGCCGGAGCGTAAGTTAGACCCCAAACAATTTTCGCTAGTTCTGTTGCCGCTAACGGCTTTTGACGAGACGGGCGCGCGCCTTGGCATGGGCGGGGGCTATTACGATCGCCTGCTTAAGGCGCTCAATCCTACCTGCCGTAAAATTGGCCTGGCCTATGACTTTCAGCAAGCAACCAACATTCCCACTGAAAATTGGGATATGCCCATTGATGAAGTCATTACCCCCAGCCGCCATCTTATCTGTGCGCCTTTAAAGTAGCCTCATCTTGATAACTGCAAAACGTTACGATTTAGCACCTGCCAAGGGGCAAAGTTGCCCCCAACTCTACGGTGCTAAATCACTTCACCAGCGTCCGACGCCTGAGGGGGCTTTGCTAAAAATTATTTTACTTTAAGATGGCGTTATGGCTTGAGCGATAGTACGTACAAGCAAATGCCCTTGTGCTTTGCCTCATCATATGCGCGCATATATTCCACAAACTCGCCCACAAAATACGGGCTGTGGATACAATCAGAGCAAAGCCCGCTTTCCGCTACTGTTTCTTTAGGCATCTTGTTATCTTCGATAGCCATAATCTTCATGCTCTACTGCTATGCCTGAAGTTCACCGCCACGCCCACTTCGTAAGCGCGACCATATCAGCTTTCATACTTACACCTTACCCTTAATTTTATCGTTTTTATAGAATTTTACGGCTAATTTTTATGATAATTATCACATAAATGAGCCAGAGGATGGTGGCCGTGCGCCAGAATATACGTCGCGTAGCGTGGGGGTAAATTTGTAAGGCAAGCTGAGGGCACAAACCCAAAAACCTGCACCAGGCAGGCTTTTGGGGAAGTAAAATTAATTACTCTTAGTTGGCCGGGGTATCGTTTACCGTCGGCACATCGGAGTTGACTGCCGGAACATCGGCCGGTAACGGCTGTGCCGGGGCGGTCGAAACTGCCGGAGTTTCTTCTTCGATGTTGGTAAAGGAAG